>NZ_JBYCLA010000259.1:0-15922 GCF_057473665.1 Mycobacterium sp. TH-M25 | reverse complement strand
CCCGAACGGCCCTAACCACGTGCCGGCGCCAGTCGCTTGAGCGCCAGCCCACCCTCGAAAGGTCGATACCCGAATGCTGCCGGCGCGTGGTAACCGGTGTCCCCGAGCGGAGTGTGCACCTCGTCGACCGTGGGACCGATCTTGGCCGCCACCGGCGCCAGCGCGTCCAGATCGAATCGATAGAGACGCCCTGCGTTGCCGCCCAGTATCTTTCGGCAATCGTCTTCAGATCTGTCGTGTAGCGCCCAGCGTAGGGCCAACTTGGAGTGCGGGGTGAAGCCTTCCTCGTGGGGGTAGTCGCTGCCCCACATGATGTGATCGGGGCCCATGAAGTCGATCATGCCCGAGTCGAACGGCGCCAATTCGCTTGCCAGATAACAGTTCCGTTGCGCGTATTGACTGGGCGTCAAGGTCAGCTCGTCGACCGAGGATCCGCCGAACATCCCGTACGTGCGGTTACCCGCCTCGGACTTCATCGTCGGGACCATGGCGTCGAGAATGCCGAGCGTTCCGGGCACCCACAGCGTGCCCTGCTCGGTCGGCACGAACCGCAGCGATGGGTAACGCTCGAACACTCCGGCCAGGATCAGGTGGCCAAGGGTTCGGTTGGCCCACATCGCCATCTCGGTCACCAACACCGCGTTCGACGCCGGTTGGTCCATCGGCATCTCGGGGCTACCAGCACCCGCGTGCTGCACCACCGTCAGGTCCAATTCCTCGCAGAGCGACCACAGCGGCTCGTAGCAGGTGTGGAACAACGGCGCGACATTCGGGTCACCCGGCGAGACCGGCGGAACCAGCACACCGCCGAAGCAGTCTTGCCCAGCACCCCAACGTATCTCGTCAAGCGCGAAATCGATGTCGTTGGGAAAGATCTGGATCAACCCACGGCGCCGGGTCGGGGCCATCGAACAGAAGTCGACCTGCCAGCGGTTGTGCGCTTGCACACCTGCCCAACGTTTCTCGAATTCTTCGCGGGTGCGGGGCAGGCTGATGGTGATGTTAGGGGTGGTCGGGAAGAACGGCGGAACGGTGTTGGGCAGCAGCACCTCAGCTGCCACCCCGTCGGCGTCCATGTCGGCGATCCGCAGGTCGCTGTCCCAGTTGCGATTAGCGGTCGCGATGATGAGGTCGTCGAAGGGGCTGACGTAGGTCCTGGCCCAAGCGTCAAAGTCATCGTGCAGACGCATGGGCAGATAAGGCTTGTAGTCGCCGATGTCGGCGCCGGCATGGGTGTCGGTCGAGATGACGACGTATCGGTCGATCGTGTCCCAGTGAGCCATCGTGCCCTCCGACGTTGTTGGGGTTACCTGAAGCAGCGTCCCGTTGGCCCGCGGTGCAGGCAAGGGTTCATTCCAATGAGCGGGATACATCGGCCCACGCCTGCCGCCTGGCCTGTGCGCAGATGTCGAGGCCCGACATGGTCATGAATCCGTGAACGGCACCCGCGTAGTTCCGATAGATCGTCGTAACCGGTCCGTCGGCAGGGGCTTTCGCGTACGCCTCGCCTTCTGAGAACAGTGGGTCGAAGCCGGCGGTTATCACCACCGCCGGCGGAAGCCCGGTCAGCTGAGCCTGTAACGGAGACGCGGTGGGGTGACTACGGTCGGCGAGATTGGGCACATATTGGTCCCAGTACCAGGCCATCGCAGCTGCGGTGTTGTAGTAGCCGGTGCCGAAGCGCCGGTAGGACTCGGTGCCAGAATCGGCCGCGATGACCGGATAGATCAGCGGACCGGGTCGGCACCGAGTTCGCCGGTATGTCCGGCCACCCATTGCGCGACCGCATAGACATCGTCAACCGCTGCCGGCCAAGGGAATTCCGGCGCTAGCTGATAATCCACCGAAACGACGATCGCGCCGACCCCGTTGGCCATGGCGCGACACAAGTCGTCGTGGAAGTCCAGATCGCAGAAGACGAATCCTCCGCCGTGTGCGGACACCACGATCGGCAGTGGACTGGAAGGATCAGTGGGCCAATAGATTCAGACGTTGAAATCGCCGGAAGGGCCCGGCACGGTCTGGTTGACCACCTCACCGACCGGCTCGGGATCCTGCAGAAGCGCTGCTCGTTCCCGGAGCACGACGCGCAGTTGCGGTGCAGTCATGGTCTCGACACGCGGGAATCCCCGGTTGAGTGCGGGCAGTAGCGCAGCAATCTCCGGATCGAGGTTCACGCGTACTGCAGCGCCCGGGCGGAACCCAACCGGGGCCGTTGCAGTACCGGCCGCACGCGTGTCTCTCCGTCGTCGTAGTTGCACCAGATACCCAAGGCGGTCGCGCGCACCGGCCCACCCAGCCGTTGGTCAAAGACCATCCGATCCAGCGGACCGCACACCGAAACCGCGGCGATAGGCGCACCAGGGTCGCCGATCGGCGCGGCGACACAACCGAATCCGGCGATAGCTTCGGCCCGCTCGGCGGCGAATCCGCGGGCGCGGATCGCGGCAAGTTCGTCGGCCCACCGGCCGCGCGCAGAAATCGGAGCGCGGGTGTTGCGAGCCGCCAGTTCGTCGCCCGAGTCGGCCAGGGTGGCTGGATCCGAGTGCGCCAGCAGGGCTTTGCCGACCGCGGTGCAGTGCGCCGGTCGGCGACCACCGACTCGGGTGGGGATCGCAGCGCCCCATCCACCGGCGATTTTCTCCAGGTACACCACGTCGGCGCCGTCGAGGACGGCCAGGTGCACCACCAGCCCGGTGGCCCGGTGCAGCTCGTGCAGGAACGGTTGCGCGGCGCTGTGCAGCCGGTTCTGGTGCACCGCGAGCGATCCCAGCTCCACGAGCCGCATGCCCAGCTCGTAGTCGCGACCGTGGCGACGCAGCCAGCGCAGCTGCACCAATCGCTCGAGCATCCGGTGCGCCGACGAGCGCGGTAGCCCGGTGCGCCGTACGACCTGGGCCAGCGACAGCCGGCCCGGCCCGTCGAAGGCGTCCAAGACCAGCGAAATGCGATCGATAACTGCACTCGGGGTACAAGCATCGACCTGACTCGTCATGATTCCTTCCGGCCGCATATATGCCTATTAGGCATATATCTATTACTAGCATAAGGTGATGCGCATCACAAGATGGCCCAACGGGGTGCGCAAGCGCATGCCCGTCTGGCGTGATGCCGATTAGAAAGCGGCCGCGGCCTGTCCCGCACGGCGGCCGTAGAAGCTGCCGTCTCCCAACGAGATTCCACTGGCGTATCCCCACGCGGCAAGCCCAGCGGCGGCCCGTCCGGCCGCGAAAAGTCCGGGGATCGGTTCGCCGCTGACATGCAACACCTCGGCGGACAACGACGTGTGCAGGCCGCCGAGGGTGAAGCCGCCGGTGTTCCCCCGTAAGTCAATGGCGCCCACCGGCGTCCCGATCGAGCGCAGCCACTCGCTCTTCTTGTGCAGTAGCCGATCTTCGCCACGCACGGCGCCCTCGTTGTAGGCCGCGACGGTAGCTTGCAGCGAGCCGGTCGGCAGACCCATTTCCGCTTCCAGTTCGGCGACACTCTCGCAGACCCAGGTCGGCGGGCGCAGCAGGAAGGGCGTCGCCGACCGGGTGGCCATGGCTCGCTCGTGCGCCTCGGCGTCGAGCACCAGGAACGCGGTGTCGTCTTGGTGGTAGAGCGTCAACTGCCCGATGCGTCCGGGGTAGGTGTCTTCGGCGACGTAGCGCTGACCGCGGCCGTTGACCAGGATGCCGCGGGCTATCAGCTGCGGGTCGACCAGAAAAGCGACCTCGGTGGCGTCCATATGGGCCAAATCGGCGCCCAGCGCCTGCGCCATCTGGATGCCGATGCCGTCGTGCTCTTCGACCGACGCGGCGGGGCGGCCGGCAATCCGCGGTGCGTAGCGGGCAACCATCGACTCGTTGTAGGCGAAACTACCAGTGGCCAAGACTATTCCGCGTCGCGCCCGGATCGCCAGCTCGGTGCCGTACTGGCGCGCGATGATCCCGACGACTCGCCCGTCGCTCTCCACGACCAGCCGTTGCGCCCGGGTGTCGACGACGCTTTTCACGCCGAGCGCGGTGGCGGTGTCCACCAGCGGCTTCATCAGCATGTAGCCGCCGCCCTTTTCACCGGTCCGCTTGTCCTGCATCTGCGGCACATGACCGCGCGGCGCTGGCGTGGCGATCGTGTTGTACGGGAACGCATTTTCGCCGCCGGTGTACATCAACCCGTCGTCGCCGGGCGGCTCCCAGCCCGGTTCACCCCAGAAGCTCGGCTTGAACGGCACCCCGCAGTCGACCAACCAGTCGAAGTGCTCGAGACTGCCGGCGCAGTAGTCGGCGATTCGGCCGACATCCGCGCCCGGGCCCATCGCCGCACAAAGAAATGTGCGCATGTTGTCGACGGAATCGGAGAATCCGCAAGCTTTTTGAATCGGTGTGCCACCGCCGAGGTAGACGAATCCCCCCGCCAGCGAGGCGGCTCCGCCCCACCCGCCGGTGCGTTCCAACACCAGCACCTCGGCGCCGGCCCGCGCGGCCTCGATGGCCGCCGAGACGCCGGCGATGCCGTACCCGGCGATCACCACGTCGGCCTCGACGTCCCACCCACGGACATCCCGCGAGTTGACGGGCGCGACGCTCACATCGCCGCCAGCGGCTGCGCCCCGGACCAGTCGTGACCCCAGTAGCTGTCGGCGGTGATCTCTTCGGCGGTGTAGTACGTCTCGTCGACTTTCATTCCGTCGGTGCCGAATTCGATGTCCCAGCCGCCGGGGGCTCGGACGTAGAAGGAGACCATCTTGTCGTTGGTGTGCCGACCCAGCGTCGACGACAGCGAAAAGCCTTGTTTGACGACCCGGTCAAGGGCCCGCCCGACGGCGTCCAGCGAGTCGACCTCGACCATGATGTGCACCAGGCCCGGCGCCCCGCCGTGCGGTGCGGGACACAGCGCCATGCTGTGGTGGCGGTCATTGAGGCCGAGGAACCGGATCCGCTGCGGGCCGAACTCCGGCGGTGCGGGTAGCCGCATCGCTCCGCGAGGCAGAAAACCCAGCGTCTCGGTGTAGAGCGTGAACGCTGCGGCCGGATCCATCGTCGGCAACACCACATGGCCCAGACCCTGGGTGCCGGTGACGAAGGTGGCGCCGAAGGGCGTCACCACCGGACTGTGATCCAGCGCGGGACCGAAGAACACCTCGGTGGTGGTGCCGGCCGGATCGGTGAACGCGACGGCGTCCTCGACCCTGCGCTCATCGGCTTCCTCGACCGACAGCGGTTTGACCGCGACTCCGGCGCGTTCGAGCGTGTCGTGAACCCGTTGCAGCGCAACACCGTCGCGCACCTCCCAGCCCACGTGCAGCACCTGGTCGCTGTCGCCGGGGACGACGATGATGCGCGCGAAGCGTTCGTCCATCCGCAAATAGAGCGCATCACGGTCGGGTCCATTGCCCTGCGCGAACCCGAGTGCGTCGAAGGCAAAGGTGCGCCAGCGGTCGATGTCGCTGGTCTGAATCTTGATGTAGCCCAGGCTTTTGATGTCGCCCATCAGATCATCGCCCGCAGCGGATCGGCCGGATCGATGCCCATCGAGCTCAGCGCGGCGGCGTGGTAGACGGTGCTCGGCACGTGGATCGCGTGGTTGAGCCCGACGTGGGCGTCACGCCAAAACCGTTGCAGCGGCTTGTCCATGCGTGCGGCGTTTCCACCGGAGCGGGCGAAGATCTGGTCGACGGCCATCACCGCCCGCCACGCGGCGCGGATCTGGGCGCGCCGGCCGATGGCCCGCTCTTCGAAGGACACCCCACGTCCGGATTCCACTGTGTCCCAGATTTTGTCGACGTTGGCCAGAATCTCCTGTCGCGCGGCGTTGATGTCGGCGGCAGCCTCGCTGATCGCGAACAACACGTACGGGTCGTCTTTGATGGCGGTGCCCTGCGCGCCGACCCGGCCCCGCTGGTAATCGAGGTGGGCCGCCAACGCGCCCTCACAGATCCCGATCACCGCGGAACTGATGCCGAGCGGGAACATGGTCGACCACGGCATCTTGTACAGCGATTCGGTGACGCCGGCTTCTTTCTGCGCGGTGCCGTCGATCACGTGGTCGCCGTTCATCACCCGGTACGACGGCACGAAAGCGTCTTCGACGATGATGTCCTTGGAGCCGGTCCCTTTCAGGCCCACCACATTCCAGGAGTCCTCGACGATCTGGTAGTCGCTGCGGGGCAGGATCATGTGCAGCATGGTCGGCGGTTCGGCCATGCCACCGTCCGGGGTGCCCAGCAGTGCGCCGAGGAAGATCCAGTCGCAGTGGTCGGTGCCGGAGCTGAACTGCCAGCGGCCGTTGAAGACGTAGCCGCCGTCGACCGGCACGGCGAGGCCGGTGGGCGCATATGGGGAGGCCATCCAGGTGTTGTCGTCGGCGCCCCACACCTCCTTGCGGACCTTCGGGTCGGCGAAGGCCAACTGCCACGGGTGGACGCCCACCACGCCGCAGACCCAGCCCGCGGCGCCGTCGAGAGCAGCCACCGCCATCACAGTCTCCGCGAATTCCCTTGGGTGAGATTCGAATCCGCCGTACTGCTTGGGTTGCAGCAGCTTGATCGGGCCGGCCGCTTTGAGCAACTTGGCGGTGTCGTCGGGCAGCCGGCCGAGGCGTTCGGCCTCGGCGCCCTGCTCCCGCAACTGGTCGGCGATGTCGGCGATGTGGTCGATTACCCGTCGGACCATGATGTCTTCCTGTCTTAGGCAGCAACCCTCATGATGGATCAGCTTCGGCCCGACGACGCCACGCCATCCCGGTCAGTGGACACGTCTGAAGGGTCGGGGGTCAGACCACTCCGCGCAGGCCGTCGGCGCCGAACGCCGGCTCGAGCATCGCGCTGAAGTCCGGGCCGCGGCGCAGCAGATGCCCGCCGTCGACGTTGATGCACTGGCCCGTGACCCAGCCGGCGGCGTCGCTGAGCAAAAACATCGCCATGTTGGCGATGTCCTCGGCCTCACCGACCCGCGGCAGCGGCGTGCAGGCCGCGTAGTCCTGCGACAGTTCAGGTGAGTCGGTGATCGGCGCGACCATGTCGGTGCGGATCAGACCCGGCCGGATGCTGTTGACCCGCACCCACGACGGGCCGAGTTCGTCGGCGGCCAACTGCATCAGGTGGTCCAGGCCGGCCTTGGTGACGCCGTAGGCGCCGAACCAGCGGTGGGTGGTGCTGGACGCGATCGAGGAGATGCCGACGAACGACCCGCCGCCCCCGCGGACCATCTCTCGAGCGCAGTGTTTGAGGACGTACATGGTTCCGTTGATGTTGAGGTCGACGGTGCGTCGCCACGCATCCGAATCCATCTGCGTGATCGGGCCGATCGTCAGCGATCCGCCGGCGCAGTGCACCGCGCCGTGCAACCGGCCGTGCCACGCCGTCGCCGCCTCGACGGCGCGGGTGACCTCGTCTTCGTTGGTGACGTCAGCGGGTTCGTAGCGGATCGCGCCGGCGGTGGCCGCACCGATTTCCTCGGCGGCCGCCGCCAGCCGATCGGCGTTACGGCCGACGATCATCACCGACGCCCCGGAGCTAACCAGGCCGGCGGCCACGCCTCTGCCGATCCCGCTGCCACCACCGGTGACCAGGTACGTCCGGTCTTCAAACGAAAGCTGCATGCCGACTCCTTCGCGCCGGAAAACTGAAACACGTTCTAGTCATAGAACCACAGCAGGCTCGGCCAGTTCCGGGGACCCGATCTGCCCGCCTCTGAGCGAATCGACCCGCGGCAGAATCGGAATTCGCGCGGAGGCGGGCACCGCGAACACCCCCGCGGCTACGGCTACGGCTACGGCTACGGCTATGGAGTGCCTTTGCGGGCGATATTCGTCGACTTCGCCTTGCGCCAATCCTCGACATCGGGCGGCAGCCCGACCGGATACCGGTTCTCGTTGTGTGCGGCCCAGTGCGCATGGCCCAACTCGTGGATGTGGAACGCGTGCCGCAACGCCTCGGTGAAGCCCATCGCGTCGGAGGCGGCGTTAACCGAGTCCTTGATCAGCAGCGCGGCCATCGTGGGCCGCTCGGCGATCCGACGGGCGAATTCCAACGTCTTGTCGGCCAGTTCGTCGACCGGAAAGACTTTGGACACCATGCCGAGTCGGTACGCCTCGTCAGCATCCAGCGAATCACCAGTCAGCAGAAGCTCTTTCGCCTTCCGAGGACCGAATTCCCAAGGGTGGGCATAATATTCGACACCGGGCATGCCCAGCCGAACACCCACCACGTCACTGAACTTCGCGTTGTCGGCCGCGACGATCAGGTCGCATGCCCAGATCAGCATCAGCCCGGCCGAAATCGCGTTGCCGTTTACCTGGGCGATCGTGATCTTGCGCAGATCGCGCCAGCGGCAGGTGTTCTGGAAGTAGTAGTGCCACTCCTGCAAGTAGGTCTTCTCCATGACGGCCGCACGGGTGGCGCCGTTGATCCGGAAGCTCGGCAACTGCGCGTCTCCGGGAGCCCGCTCCGCCAGCGCCAACTCCGAGCCGAGGTCGTGGCCGGCGGAGAAATTCTTACCGCGGGCCGCCAGGATCACCACCCGGACGCCATCGTCAGCCTCAGCACGCAAGAACGCCTCGTCAAGCTGGACGAGCAATCCCCGGCTCTGCGCGTTGTGCGCCTCAGGTCGGTTCAACCAGATCCGCGCGATGCGGCCTTCATCGAGAGTTTCGTAAGCCACCAACTCGTCGGCGTCTGACATCGGGCTACCTCATTCGCACAGGGTTGTAATAAAAGACCATCGAAGTTACACATTACGGCGCTGCCGTAACGCTTCAACCAGGGGGTTACGGCTCTCTATGCGGCTGATCGCGCACGTCGCCTACAGTTATGTCATGTCCGCCAATTCAGACAGCCATGAAATCGACGAAGTCGAACCGTTGCCCGATGACACGGCCAGCCAGGCCAGGCGCGTGGTAGCGGCCTATGCCAACGACGCCGAGGAGTGCCGGATGTTCCTGTCGATGCTTGGTATTGGGCCCGCGAAGATCGAGGTGTAAGTGCCCCCCGCAGGCAAGGTCACGACAAGCCCTGCCTCCGGGGTGTCCGACTTCGTCGTGGTCGCCAATCGGCTGCCGATCGACATGGAGCGGTTGCCCGATGGCACCGTCACCTGGAAACGCAGTCCAGGCGGATTGGTCACCGCGCTGGAGCCCCTGCTGCGCCGCCGCCGCGGGGCATGGATCGGCTGGCCCGGAGTCGTCGACGACGACGTCGACGTCCGGGACGAACCCATCGTCGAAGAAGACCTCCGGCTGCACCCGGTGCGGCTGTCGGCCGACGACGTCGAGAAATACTACGAGGGCTTCTCCAACGCCTCGCTGTGGCCGCTGTACCACGACGTCATCGTCAAGCCGATCTACCATCGGGAATGGTGGGACCGCTACGTCGACGTCAATCGCCGTTTCGCCGAGGCGACCGCGCGCGCGGCTGCCGAGGGAGCCGTCGTCTGGGTACAGGACTATCAGCTGCAACTGGTACCCAAGATGCTGCGCGAGTTGCGACCGGACCTGACGATCGGGTTTTTCCTGCACATACCGTTCCCGCCGGTCGAACTGTTCATGCAGATGCCGTGGCGGACCGAGATCGTCGAAGGGCTGCTGGGCGCCGACCTGGTGGGCTTTCATCTGGCCGGCGGCGCGCAGAACTTCCTCATCCTGGCTCGGCGCTTGATCGGCGCGAGCACCTCGCGCGGTTCGGTCGGGGTGCGCACACGCTTGGGTGAGGTGCAGCTCGGCGACCGCATCGTCCGGGTGGGCGCGTTCCCGATCTCCATCGACTCCGCCGAGCTCGACCGGAAGGGCCGCGACCGCAACATCCGCCGGCGGGCCAAGGAGATTCGGGCCGAGCTCGGCAACCCCCGCAGGATCCTGCTCGGCGTCGACCGGCTCGACTACACCAAGGGCATCGACGTCCGGCTCAAGGCGCTCGGCGAATTGCTCGCCGAGGGGCGCGTCAAAGGCGACGACACCGTGCTGATCCAGCTCGCCACGCCCAGCCGCGAACGGGTGGAGAGCTATCAGAGGCTGCGCGAGGACATCGAGCGGCAGGTCGGGCACATCAACGGCGAATACAGCGAGGTCGGCCACGCGGTGGTGCACTACCTGCATCGCCCGCTCCCCCGCGACGAGCTCATCGCGTTCTTCGTGGCCAGTGACGTCATGGTGGTCACCCCGCTGCGCGACGGGATGAATCTGGTGGCCAAGGAGTACGTCGCGTGCCGCAGCGACCTCGGTGGCGCGCTGGTGCTGAGCGAATTCACCGGCGCCGCAGCCGAACTCACGCAGGCCTACCTGGTCAATCCGCACGACCTCGAGGGCGTCAAGGATGCGATCGAGGCGGCGATCAACCAGCCCCAGGATGAGGGACGGCGCCGGATGCGGGCGCTGCGGCGTCAGGTACTCGTCCACGACGTCGACCGGTGGGCCCGGTCGTTCCTCGATGCGCTGGCCGCCGCTCATCCGATAAACGGCTGATTTTGCGGTGCGGCCGTTGGCGCACTGCGATAATGGAGGCATGGCTGTCCTCTCCCGCGGCATGACCGTCGCCGCAGCTATGACGCTCGTCGCTGTGGCCACAGCGATGCCGGCGAAGGCCCTCGGTCCCCCGCCGGACGGCATCTACACCTTCACCGAAGCGGGTGTGCCCGCGGCGACCTGGAAGATCGCGGCGCTCTGCGACGCGCCGTCGCGGCAACGGGCCATCCCGGATTTCACCGACCCGGTGATCGCCGCGGACCTCTGCGCGCTGAACGTCAGCAGTTTCACGGCCCGGGCACCGGTCAGCCGGGCCGAGAAGATGGCGACTTACTCTGGCCGAGCCCGCTTGGCCAGCGACCGGTGGACCTTTGAGATCGGCAAGCCCAATGGCGTTTCGTGCCCTGACGGCACCTTCGGGCCGACGACCGACACCTACGCCTTCGACGACGTCTCGCTCACCGGAACACACACCAGCATTCACAGCGACGTCTGCGGCCTACAGCCTGGGATGACGAAGACGCCGTTCACGCTGGCCTTTAGCGGGCCGTTGCCCAGTCCGGTCGATCGTTACCCGTTGGACTGCAACGACATCGGGCAATGCCGCTGAGTAACTCGTTGTGGAGTTAGATCGGCTGAATGTAGTTGATCAGCCACTTGCCGTCGACCCGCTGATAGTCCACCCGCAGCCGGCTGCCCTCGTAAATCGGCTGCTTCGACTTGTCGGTCACAGTGCGATTCATGAAAACCATCACCGACCCAGAGTTTCGGTTGGCGACCATGATTCCCGTACCCGCGATACTGACCTGGCTGACGACTTCCCGCTTGCGTGCCTCCGGAATGATCCCCGCGTTGGCCTGTTTCTTGAATTCTTCGCGGTACGCCGGCGTGAGAAGTGGATATACGTCGTTCAAGCTGCGCTCAACGGTCTGATAGTCGTATCCCAGCACCTGTGGGATTTCTTTGGCGGCCAACGGCGGCAGCGTCGCCCGGGCAGAGATTTCACCCCGGGTTTGCACTCGGTCCCAGTAATACCAGCCGGCCACCGCTGACAGTCCGACGAAGGCGGTCGTCAGTACACTCGCAACGGCGGCGATCAGCCATCGCATCAATTGCCTCCGTTGGGGTACTTCAAATCATCGACGGTCATGCGACCGTTCTCGTCCTCGTGCACGATGACACGCATTCGATACGCCTCCGAAGGCTTGTTGACGCCTTCCCGGTCGGTCACCGTCACCCGAATGGACACCAGCACCGACGCGTTGTCGCTGATGTTGTCGATGCTCTCCAGAGCGGCGCCGTTGACGACGGCTTCAGAGGTCGAATCGGTGTGGCGGAACAGCGCTTTGATGTTGTCGACGTTGTTGTTGGAACTCAGCATTCCGCGCAGCGGTCCGCTGGTGTTGTCGACGAACCTGGACACACTCTGGTCGATATTGTCCTGGTTGTAGCTGAACATGTTGACGACCAGCTGCTTGGCGGTATCGACGAAGCGCTGCGCGCGGAACTCATCGGTGTCGGCCTTTCGCTGGTCGTGAAGCTCGAAGCCGACGCCGACAGTCAGCGCTGCGATCCCAATCAGCAGGGCCGCCAGCCCAACCCAAGCCACCTTCGCTGCGTTCGCAGGCCGGCGCGGCGGCGGACCGACCGGTGTGTTCGGCCGAGTGACCGGTCCGCGCGAGGCTTCGACCCGGACCGTGGTGGCAGCCACTTCACCACCGTGCGGGCCGGCCGGGCGCGAGGCCCGCCGTCGCCGCGGCCGTGCCGACGGTGTCGCGTCGGTCATGTCGGCCTCGGATCACTCATCAGGTCCACCCAGTTCTCCGCAGTCGAGGTCGTGCCAGCCGCGAAGATACCCGTCGCACCTGAGGGGTCCGCAAACTCTCCGCTGCTCTCGTCGTAGGTGGTGTAGGCCGTCCCGTTGGCCTGCGGAACCGGGCCGGGAGGCGGGCCCCACGGTTTCTCGGCCGGCGGGTACGGCGCGCCCGGTAGCCCCACCGGCGGTGGCGGCGCCGGAACAGCCTTCGGAAACGGGATCTGCGGGTTCTGCGGCGGATAAGGCGCGGGCGGAATCCACGCTTGCCGTCCGTCGGTCCCGCCGGTGTTGGGCGGCGGCGGGGTCGGGAACGGCTGATTCGGCGCCGGGCCGGGTCCCTCCACCGCACCCGGTGGCACAAACCCTGGGGCATACGGCGTTCCCGGGTCTGGGTCGTTCTGCGGCGGGATGTAGGGATACTTGTTGGGCGGCAGGATATTCAGCCCGTTCGTCATCGGAGTTCCGTACGGGATCGGCGGCCCGCGCCAGGGGTTGGTACCGAGTGGCACGTAGCCTTTGGGGTCACGACACAGCGCGACGGTGGGGGCCCGCTTACCGGGGAATTCCTGGCACGGGTAGTTACGGGCGCCGCGGACTGCCGACGGGTCGTTGTGGGCCGTCTTGCAGTACATGTCGGTCGGGAGCTCGCGGAGCGTCTCGTCGGCCGGGGTCCGGATCAGTGGTGGCGGAATGAATCCGGTGGTGCAGGGCGGCGGATCGACATTCACCTTGAAATCGAGTTTGGCGCCCTCGTCCTGAGGTTCACCGTTGGCCGCGGTGATGATCGCCGCGAACAGGGCCGGCAACACCACCAGCAGTTGCTCGATCGACTTGTGATAGATGACGCCGACGCGGCCCAGGTTGGCCAGATTCGCCGCCAGCATCGGAAACGACGGGCGGATACCCGAGAACGCGGTATTGGCCTGGTCCACAGCAGGGGGCACTACGGTCAGCAACGTGCGCAACTGCGGATCAGCCTGGCGCACTTCGGAAGTGAACCGGGCCAACCCGTCGGAGACGGCCCTGATGTCGTTGCCAGAGCGAATCTGGGTTTGCAGAAAGGGTCCGACTTGATCAATCAGCTGCGACGTGTGCGGGAACTCCGCGTTGGCCTGGTCGATCAGCAACCGAGACGATTCGAGCAGCCTGGCCAATTCCGGACCGGATCCGTTGAAGGCGTTGAAGGTCTCGTGCAGCAACTCCCGCAACCGCGTGTCGGCCACGCTGGTGACCAGTATCTCCGACTGGTGCAGCAGCGTCGCGACCTCGACTCCAATCGCGGTATGCGCGCGATCGATACGAGATCCATTGTGCAGCTTCGACGTAGCCGCATGCTCGGGCGGCACCAGGTCGATGTACTGCTCACCGATCGCCGACACACTCTGCACCGACGCGGTGACGTTCGCCGGGACCGCGGTTCCGCTGTTGAGTCGCATCACGGCGTCGACGCCGTCGGAGGTCAGTCCCACCGAGTCGACCCGGCCGACCGCGACGCCGCGGAAGGTGACGTTGGCGTTCTTGTAGAGCCCACCACCGGCGACGAAATTCGCTGTCACCCGGTAAGTCCCGATGCCCATCGCGGCCGGCAAGCGCAAATAGAAGATCGCCATCACGACAACAGTGACCACCGTGACCACCGCGAAGATGGCCAGCTGGATGCGAGTGAGCCTGTCGAGCATCAGTTGTTCCCTGCTGGCGTGCCCGGCGGGATCTTGAACGGATCCGCAGCCTGCCCCGAGAGGTTGGCCATCTCACCGAGCAAGAAGTCCGGCGGGTTGAGGATGTCCTTCATGTGCAGCATGTTTGGGTCCAATGGCCAGGATGTGGTGAAGAACGTCTCGCCCAGTCGTCGCACGGTGAGGTCGAAGGTGGTGAACACGTTGAGGTAGTCACCGCGGACCGCCTGCTTGATACCGAAGTTCGGAAACGGGAACGTCAGCAGTAACTGCATCGACGTCACGAAATTCCTCCGATTGTCGGCCAGCGCCTTGACGTTCGCATAGATGTCTTTGAGGTCCGCGGCGAAATCTACCTTTGTTTGCGACAACACATGCGCGGCAACCGTCGCCACCTTCCGCAGCGCGCCGAACGCCTCGACGATCTTGTCCCGGTTCTTGTTGAGTACCCGCAGCGCCGCGGGCAGCGTCTCCAGCGTCCGACCGAGGTTGTCCTTGCCGTTCGCCAGAATCGCCGAGAACCGGTCCAGACCGTCGACGGCGGCGACGATGTCGTTGACCTGGTTGGTCAACCCGGCGGTGAGTTCGGCCAGTCGCGGTATCAGGGTGGTGAACTGGCCTTCCCGTCCGGCGACCGCCTGGTAGGTCTCGTCGGTAATCTCTTGCAGCGCACCAAGGTTGCCTTTGTTGACCACCACGCCGAGTGCGGAAAACACTTCCTCGGTGGTCGGGAAGCGACTGGTCCGCGCCTCCTGGATGGCCGAGCCGTCGACCAGCCTGCCCACCGGTGGCTGATTGGGCGGTGCCGCCAACTCGACGTGCTGCGACCCCAACAGCGAGGTCTGCGCCACGCGCGCAATCGAATTGGCCGGCAAGACAACATTTTTGTCCAGCGCCAACCTGACCGCGGCGTAGAAAGTTCCATCGCTGCGCTGAATCGCGTCAATGCCCGAGACACTGCCGACCGTGACGTCGTCGACCATGACGGGCGAGTTCTGCGGCAGGGTTGCCACGTCGGCCAGGTCGACGGTGATCGAATACGAGCCCGCACCGTGCCCGGCCGTACCGGGCAGCGCGACCGAGTTCAACCCGCCGAACTGGCAGCCCGCCAGCAGCGCGCTACCTGCCATCACGGCGCTGCCGCGCACCACCATCCGTTTCATCGTCCGGCCCCCTGTTCGGCCGGCAGTGGCGATGGGGGCGCCGTGGCTGCCGGCGCCGGACCCGGCCGCGGCCCGAACGGCGTATTCGCCGGGGCGGGAGCGCCGGGTGCCGCGGCATTGGGCGCCGCCTGCGGAACCATCAGGGCCTGTAAATCGGCCGGGTTGGGCGGATGAGCACCGGGTGCGGGTATCCAGTGCAGATCCGGAATCGGCGTCTGCGCCTTGGCCTGCGTCGCCGGGGTGTCGTACATGATCTGGCCCTTGTAGGCGGTGATCGTGTTGAGCGGATGGAACATGAACGGCGGGTAGTTGACCGTCAAGCGGCGCAAGGGCGGGCCCAGTCGTTCGCGGCAGATCTCGGCGCGTTTGTAGTACTCCGGCCCGGACAGGCCCGCCGCGGTGTCGAACGAACCACCACAGATGAACTGCACCGGGTTGGCGAATTCGGGGATCGAGATCAGCCCGTTCAGTGTGCCCTGCGCAGGGTCGTAGATGTTGTAGAAGTTCGCGATGCCGGGCCCGGCGACGTGCAGTACCTGCTCGATGTCTTCACTCTGATCACTCAGCACCTGGGTCAGGTCGGTGAGCTTGTTGACGGTGCCGGTCAACGTCGAGTTGTTCTGCTGCAAAAAGCCTTTGACATCGATGAGTGCCTGATTTAGGGCACCGAGGGTGTTGTCGAGGTGGTTGGAGCTCTTGGCCAGAACCTGTGACACCGACGCCACATGCCCGGCGAACGAGACGATTTGCTCGTTACTGTTCGAAAGTGCGTCGACCAGCACCTGCAGGTTCCTGACTGTGCCGAAGATGTCGGTGCGCGAATCGCC
>NZ_JBYCLA010000258.1:0-15155 GCF_057473665.1 Mycobacterium sp. TH-M25 | reverse complement strand
CGATGTGGCGCGCGCGTTCATCGCTGCAACCACCGCGCCGGTCGTGGGCGAGACGCTGCTGATCGGCGGCGACGAGTCGCACCGGTTGGTTCAGGGCGACCTGGCCCGGTCCCTCGCCGCGGCGATGGGTCTGGTCGGCGGAATACCAGCCGGACGGAAAGGCGATCCGGATCGCGACGCCGATTGGTTCGGCACCGACTGGATGGACACCACGCGATCGGCGGCGGCCCTTGCCTTTCAGCGGATCTCGTGGCCGCAGCTGCTGGCCGAGACCGCCGCGCGGATGGGCTGGCGGCGCTACCCGGCGCGGGCGATCGCGCCGCTGGCACACGCGCTGCTCACACGTCGCTCGCCGTACTACCGCTACCCCGGGCGCTACGCCGACCCCTGGGGCGTCATCGAGACCAAGTGGCCGGCGCAATGAATGTCGCCGGAAAGCAGGCGATCGTCACCGGAGCAGGCTCGGGCATCGGTGCGGCGCTGTGCCGGGCGCTGGTCGCTGCGGGCGCCGATGTGGTCTGCACCGACGTCGACGGCGCCGCGGCCGCCCGCACCGCCGCGAGCCTGCCCGGTCCGGGCACCGCGACATCAGACCCCCTCGACGTCACCGACCCGGTCGCGGTCCAGGCCGCCGTGGACGCCGTCGTCGCCCGAACCGGACGACTCGACCTGATGTTCAACAACGCCGGAATCGCTTGGGGCGGCGACACCGAACTTCTGACGCTGGATCAGTGGAACGCCATCATCGACGTCAACATCCGCGGCGTCGTGCACGGTGTGAGCGCGGCTTACCCGGTGATGCTGCGCCAAGGCCACGGGCACATCGTCAATACCGCCTCGATGGCCGGGCTCACCGCGGCCGGCCAGATCACCAGCTACGTGATGACCAAGCACGCGATTGTCGGGCTGTCGCTGGCGTTGCGCTCGGAGGCCATCCCGCGCGGCATCGGTGTGCTGGCGGTGTGTCCGGGCGCCGTCGAGACCCCGATCCTGGACAAGGGCGCGATCGGCGGCTTCGTCGGCCGCGACTACTACTTGCGCGGGCAGGGCATGAAGAACGCCTACAGCGCCGACAAGTTGGCCGCCGACACCTTGAAAGCGATCACCCGAAACAAGGCGCTGCTGGTCAAGCCACGACAGGCCTACGCTTCCTGGGTGTTCGCCAGAATAGCGCCGAATCTGTTGCAGCGCTTGTCGGTTCGGTTTATCGCCGATCAGCGCAAACGGCAGGCCGCTAACGTAGCCGCTCGTTGAGGAACTCGACGACGCGCTTGCGCGCCTCGTAGGCCGGGTGGCCGTCGACCTCGCGGACCTCGTCGGTCAGCACCGAGTGCGCCATCCGCGAAAAGCCGTGCTCGTTGCCCGGCTTGGAGTTGATCTCGATCACCTCGAACGCGTCACCGAGCTTGTCTTTGAGGGTCTGGAATCGCTCGGCCGGAACCGCTCTATCCTCGCTGAACCGCAAACCGATGGCGCACAAGCCTTCGCTGTTGGCACGGTCTTTGAACGCGTTCAACTCCAGATCGCTCACCCCGGGGTCGCGCCGCTGGCGGGCGGTCAGCGGGAAAGGCACCGACGGCTGGCTGAGCACCGGCGCGAGCACACTGTCGTCGACCGCGGCGGCCAGCGCGAAGCCACCGGTGAAGCAGTGCCCGATGACGCCGACGCCCTTGCCTGGCGTCTCCTTGTTCAACTCTCGCGCCAGCGCCCGCAAATACACCGCCACCGGACGTTGCTTGTTGGTCGCGAAAGCGGCGAATTCCCTTGCCACACAGGCCCGCGCGATGGTCGAGGCGGTGTAGCCAGGGTCTTTGCGCCGGCCAGGCTCGCCGAACAGCGACGGCATGGCCACCGTGAAGCCGTTGTCCACCAGGTGGTTCGCCAGTCCCAGCACGCCGGGGTGGATGCCCGGGATCTCAGGGATCAGCACCACGCCGGGGCCCTCGCCACGGCGGTAGACATCATGGGTGTATCCACCGCCGGTGAACGGCGACATCGTCCAGCCGGTGAGATCGGCTGCCGGTGCGCTCATGGGTGTTTCTCCCGTCGATGGGCAGGCAGAGGTGCCTGCGTTTGGGTGGCCGCCGCCAGCACACGGAACTCGTCGACGCTCCCGGCACCGGTGATCGCCACCTGGGCGGGCCCGGCCGGGCTGTCGAGTCGCGTCGTCCAGATCGGCTCAACCCCGGCATCACCGGAGTAGGTGATCCACCGAACGCCGTTGACGTCGACGGCGCCCGTCGGATACATCGAGGTGTGGATGGAGCCGACCAGCTTCGCCTCGTCGGCGTTGCTCTGCGTCAGGCTCAGGTACTCACCCCCGGGGCTGATGAAGCCGACGATCGACGTGACGGCCCGCATCTTCTGGCCGGTCGCTGGATCGGTCCGGCCGTCGGCGATGCCGCCACGGCCACCGGAATTGGCCTGCCAGCCGGCGGGAAGCTGCGGCAGCCGGATCGGCAACCCGAGGGTCAGCGCGTCGGCTTTCAGGGCGCTCGCCGCGTCGTAGGCCGGCACCGGCCCGCGACTGACTCCGCCCGGTTCGAACGAGCACATGCCGACCACACCGGCCAGCACGATGCATGCCACCACCAGCGGCGCGATCGACCAGAACATGTCCCGGCCGTCCTGCAGCAGCCGGGGCTTAGCCGGTTTGGCCGAGGGCTCGGGCTCAGACGTCACAACACGAGTATCCCAGCTACCGGCCGGCAACCTGCCTCTGGGACAATCAGCAGCCATGACTGATCGCGCCGCTGCCTCCTCACCGGACCCCGGCTCGTCGTCGCCAACGGTGAGCGCAGGTTCTCGTCGTGAAGCCCCAGACCGTAACCTCGCCCTCGAGCTCGTCCGGGTCACCGAGGCAGGCGCCATGGCCGCCGGCCGCTGGGTGGGCCGCGGTGACAAGGAAGGTGGCGACGGCGCGGCCGTCGATGCCATTCGCCAGCTGGTGAACTCGGTATCGATGCGCGGCGTCGTGGTGATCGGCGAAGGCGAGAAAGACGAAGCGCCGATGCTCTACAACGGCGAGCACGTGGGCAACGGCGACGGGCCGGAATGCGACTTCGCTGTCGACCCGATCGATGGCACCACGCTGATGAGCAAGGGCATGCCCAACGCCATCTCGGTGCTCGCGGTGGCTGACCGCGGCTCGATGTTCGACCCGTCGGCGGTGTTCTACATGAACAAGATCGCCGTCGGCCCGGACGCCGCCCACGTGCTGGACATCACCGCGCCGATCGGCGCTAACGTCCGCGCGGTCGCCAAGGTCAAGGGCCTGTCGGTGCCGGACATGACCGTCGTCATCCTGGACCGGCCGCGGCACGCCAAGCTGATCCAGGATGTCCGCGACACCGGCGCGCGCATCCGGCTGATCACCGACGGCGACGTGGCGGGCGCGATCGCCGCCTGCCGACCGGGCTCGGGCACCGACATGCTGGCCGGTATCGGCGGTACTCCCGAGGGCATCATCACCGCCGCGGCGCTGCGCTGCATGGGCGGCGAGATCCAGGCTCAGCTGGCACCCAAGGACGACCAGGAGCGCCAGAAGGCACTCGACGCGGGCTACGACCTCGACGCCGTTCTGACCACCGCCGACCTGGTCTCGGGGGACAACGTCTTCTTCTGTGCGACCGGTGTCACCGACGGCGATCTGCTCAAGGGGGTGCGCTACGAACCCGGCGGCTGCA
Organism: Mycobacterium sp. TH-M25; assembly: GCF_057473665.1. Taxonomy (NCBI): domain Bacteria; kingdom Bacillati; phylum Actinomycetota; class Actinomycetes; order Mycobacteriales; family Mycobacteriaceae; genus Mycobacterium; species Mycobacterium sp. TH-M25. The sequence continues at coordinate 11,469 of NZ_JBYCLA010000258.1, read as the reverse complement.
CCACCCAGTCGATCGTCATGCGCTCCAAATCTGGCACGTTGCGGATGGTCGAGGGCTTTCACCGGCTGACCAAGCTCAACGAATACTCCGCGATCGACTTCACCGGCGACAGCAGCGCCGCATACCCCCTGCCGTAACCACTACCTACCTAGCGAGGGATTTGCCTGATGGCAGACGACACCGAATACCGCATCGAACACGACACCATGGGCGAAGTCCGAGTACCCGCAAAAGCGTTGTGGCGAGCTCAGACTCAGCGCGCCGTGGAGAACTTCCCGATCTCCGGCCGCGGCCTGGAGCGCACCCAGATCCGCGCCCTGGGCCTGCTGAAGGGCGCCTGCGCCCAGGTCAACAAGGACCTCGGGCTGCTGGCGGCCGACAAGGCCGACGCGATCATCGCTGCGGCTGCCGAGATCGCCGACGGCCGCCACGACGACCAGTTCCCGATCGACGTCTTCCAGACCGGTTCGGGCACCAGTTCCAACATGAACACCAACGAGGTGATCGCCAGCATCGCCGCTGCCAACGGCGTGACCGTGCACCCCAACGACGACGTCAACATGTCGCAGTCTTCCAACGACACCTTTCCGACCGCCACCCACATCGCGGCCACCGAAGCCGCTGTGCGCCATCTCATTCCGGCGCTGCAGGTGCTGCACGACGCGCTGGCCGACAAGGCCCGCGAGTGGCACACCGTGGTCAAGTCGGGCCGCACGCACCTGATGGACGCCGTCCCGGTGACGCTGGGCCAGGAGTTCTCCGGGTATGCCCGCCAGATCGAGGCCGGCATCGAAAGAGTGCGCGCGTGCCTGCCGCGGCTGGGTGAACTGGCGATCGGCGGCACCGCGGTCGGCACCGGCCTCAACGCCCCCGACGGATTCGGCCCCAAGGTGGTCCAGGTGCTGGTCAAAGACACCGGCCTGACCGAACTACGCACCGCCGCAAATTCTTTCGAGGCGCAGGCCGCTCGCGACGGGCTGGTCGAGGCGTCCGGCGCACTACGCACCATCGCGGTGTCGCTGACCAAGATCGCCAACGACGTGCGGTGGATGGGCTCGGGCCCGCTGACCGGCTTGGGCGAGATCCTGCTGCCGGATCTGCAGCCGGGTAGTTCGATCATGCCGGGCAAGGTCAATCCCGTTCTGCCCGAGGCGGTCACCCAGGTTGCCGCGCAGGTGATCGGCAACGACGCCGCGGTCGCGGTCGGCGGACTTTCGGGTGCGTTCGAGCTCAACGTCTACATCCCGATGATGGCGCGCAACATCCTCGAGTCGTTCAAGCTGCTGACCAACGTTTCGACGTTGTTCGCGCAGCGGTGCATCAGCGGACTGAAGGCCAACGAGGAGCACCTGCGCGAGTTGGCCGAGTCGTCGCCGTCGATCGTCACACCGCTGAACTCCGCGATCGGCTACGAGGAGGCGGCCGCGGTGGCCAAGCAAGCGCTCAAGGAGCGCAAGACAATTCGGCAGACCGTGATCGACCGCGGGCTGATCGGCGACAAGCTTTCCGAAGACGAACTCGACCGCCGACTCGACGTGCTCGCGATGGCCAAGGTGACCGAAGAGTAGCCATGCTCGACGACGGACTCCGCCAACGCCGCCTCGCGCTCATCGAAGAACACATGAGCACCGAGGTGACCAAGGAGTTCGATCGCACCCTGGCCACCTTCAACGGTCACCCACGCTACGAGATCATGGCCACCGGGCAGGTTTTCGACGGCGACGACGAGGTCATGAGCTATTACCTGACCACCCGCACCGCGTTCCCCGACCAGCGTCACGACAACGTTCGGTACCACGTCACCGACGACGCGGTGATCACCGAATTCGACTTGCTCGGAACCAATCTCGGCGAGTTCTACGGTATGCCGCCCACCGGCAGAGCGTTCCGGGTGCCGATTATCGCGGTGTTCTTCTTCGACGGCGAACGAATCGCAGGCGAGCGCATCTACTTTGACAGTGCCAGCCTGGTCACGCAGATCGGCCGCGGCGAGTTGTTGGCGTTGGCCGCGTCGGGTGAGCTGCCGGGCCAGTAACACCAGCCTCATCAGCCACCGCGGGTGGCGGGGTGCACTTTTTGCCCGCCTCTGAGCGACAACCTGCACAGCGGAGCACCGTTGTCGCTGTGAGGTGGGCACCTCCACTGCCGGTCCGCCCGCGGCCGGCCCACCCAAACTAATGTCGGCCCATCCAGTCGTCGAGGACGTAGTGGAAGCGTTCGGGTTCCTCCCACATCGGGCAGTGCCCGCTGTCGTCGAAGACGACTGATTCGGCCTCGGCCAACTGCTCCACCAGCCAGTCCTTGGCGCCCAGCTGCATCGTCTTCTCGTCGGCCCCCCAGACCAGCAGGTGCGGAATGGTGAACTGAGGGATCTGCGACCGGTAGTCCTGAAGCGTCTGGTCGATCAAGATCAGCGTCCCGGAGTTGGCCCCGACCTTGCAGATCGAGTCGAGGAATCTGGTCAGCTGCTCGGGCGCGAGCTCGTTCTTGAACATCGTGGGTACATACCCCAGGAAGAACTGACGGAAATCGTCTTGCATTTCTGCGATGAACCCGTGCAGTTGCGGTATGTCGGCAAAACCGAAAGGCCAGTCGTCCTGCGTCAGATCCGAGGGTCCTTGGGAGACAACGACAATACTGGCGAGTCGATCTCGGCCGAATTGGCGGAGATAGTCCCACAGGACGAAATTTCCCATCGACCACCCGACCGCGGTGACGTCGTTCACGTCCAGGTGTTCAAGCAAGGCGTGAACGTCGCGAGCGTATTCCGACACGGAGTGGCCACCCTCGACGATCGGTGAATCACCGTGCGAGCGGAAATCCAGCGCGATCACCCGATACCGTTTAGCCAGTTCAGCGACGTTGCGCTCGAAGAACATTCGTGACATGCAGACCCCGTGGAGCAACAGAATAACCCGCCCCTTGCCGGTATCGGTGAAGGCAAGGGTCGCACCGCAAGGCAGCTCCAATCGGTGTGTGTTCACGAGGCTCCCTCAGGTCCCGTTGTTCGGTCCACCCGAATTCTGGCCGGCCACATCGGTGATCGGGAAGTTCGGCATCGGCGGCGGGGACGGCGTGTTCGGCAGCGACGGGACTTGCGAGGCCGGAATGTCGTGCAGCGCGTTGGCCGGCGGTCCGTTCTCCCGCGACCCGTAAACACTGCCCGGAGACCGCGGCCCGAGCAGTTGGCTGACCGTCACCAAGTGGTAGTTGTTGGCCTTCAGCACCGGGATGAACTGCTCGACGAGGTCGACCGTGCTGGAGTACGTGTCGTGCAGGAGCACCACCGAGCCCGGCTTGATCTGGGTCATCAACACCTGCCGAGTGGCCGCGGTGTCGGAATCATTAATCCAGTCGAAAGGGATCACGTCCCAAAGGATTCCGGCCAGACCGGCTTTGGCAGCCTGCTCGTTGACGGCCGGATCGGTCAGCCCACCCGGCGGACGCCACAGCGTCGGCGTCACCCCGGTGGCCGCGACAATCGCGTCGTTGGCCCGGGAGAACTGGCTGGGCACGTCGGCGGCGGGCAGCGTCGTCATGTTGGGGTGTTCCCAGGTATGGTTGCCCAGTTCCATTCCCGCCTCGACGACCCGCTTGGCGCCGGCCGGGTTGGCCGCGACCTTGTTACCGATCTCGAAGAACGTCGCCTTGGCGTTGTTGGCCTTCAGGATGCCCAGCAACCGGTCGGTAAACGGAGTCGGCCCGTCGTCGAACGTCAGCGCCACGCACTTGACCTGTGCGCAGTCGACGGCGTCGTTGGCGTGGGCGAACCGGATGTGTCCGGTGAGCACTCCGCCCACGACGATCGCCGCGGCTGCCGCGACGCCGCCGACGGTACGCAGGTACCGCCATTTCTGGCTGTCGGGTCGCTTCGGCACGCCCGAAGTTTACCGGCCCCGATTAGATCGGGGCGCCGCTGATTTCTTCGAGCATCTCGGTCACCAGCGCCGCGATCGGCGACCGCTCGCTGCGATGCAGCGTGATGTGCGCGAATAGCGGGTGTCCTTTGAGCTTTTCGACGACCGCCGCGACCCCGTCGTGGCGACCGACCCGCAGGTTGTCGCGCTGGGCTACGTCGTGGGTGAGCACCACCCGCGATCCCGTCCCCAGCCGTGACAGCACGGTCAGCAGCACGTTGCGTTCCAGCGACTGCGCCTCGTCGACGATCACGAAGGAGTCGTGCAGCGAGCGGCCCCGGATGTGGGTCAGCGGCAGCACCTCGAGCATCCCGCGGGAGAGCACTTCCTCGAGCACCGCCGGGCTGGCCAGTCCTTCGAGGGTGTCGAAGACGGCCTGGGCCCACGGCCCCATTTTGTCGCTCTCGCTGCCGGGCAGGTAGCCGAGTTCCTGGCCGCCGACCGCGTACAGCGGCCGGAACACGACCACCTTGCGCTGGGTGCGCCGTTCCAAAACGGCCTCCAGGCCGGCGCACAGCGCGAGCGCCGACTTGCCGGTGCCGGCCTTGCCGCCGAGCGACACGATGCCCACCGACTCGTCGAGCAGCAGATCCAGCGCCACCCGCTGTTCGGCGGAGCGGCCGCGCAGTCCGAAACTTTCCCGGTCGCCGCGGACCAATTGGACCTTCTTGTGGTCGTTGACCCGGCCGAGCGCATGCGAGCTTCCGGCCAGTAGCCGAATGCCGGTGTGGCACGGCAGGTCTCGCGCACCCTCTAAGTCCACCTCGCCGTCGGCGAACAACGCGTCGATGTCGTCGGCGCTGGTTTCCAGCTCCGTCATACCGGTCCAGCCGGACACCACGACGTCCTGCGCGTGGTACTCGTCGGCGGCCAGACCCACTGCGCCCGCTTTGACGCGCAGCGGAATGTCCTTGCTGACCAACGTGACTCGTTTGCCTTCGGCGGCAAGATTGGCCGCGCAGCACAGGATGCGGGAGTCGTTGGTGTCGGTGCGGAAGCCGGCGGGCAGCACCGCCGGGTCGCTGTGATTGAGCTCGACGTGCAGCGTTCCACCCTGCGTCCCAACCGGAATGGGTTGATCGAGGCGGCCGTGCTGGATACGGAGATCGTCGAACAAGCGCAACGCTTGGCGGGCGAACCAGCCCAGCTCGTGATGATGGCGCTTGGCCTCCAGCTCGCTGATCACCACGAGCGGAACCACGACTTCGTGCTCGGCGAAGCGGGAGCACGCCCACGGATCGGACAACAACACCGACGTGTCGAGCACGTAGGTCCGGATGGCGTCCTGGGAAACCGCTGCAGAATCAGTCACGAGCGCTCCTGAAAGCTCATCGCCCGGATCTCAGCCGCATGCGGGTGGTGGGCCCCACCCCACCCATGCGCGCGAGACGTTATCACCGGGCTGGATGCCCGTGCGGCCCGCACGGACGAATCGGCGGGGGCCGCGGCGCAAGGACCGGGGCCGGCGGTCCTTTCGAAGTCGAGTCGAGAGGCGCCGCCCGGATAGCAGAGCATGTCGCTAGCCATCGACTGCGACGGTACCCGCGTTGGCGCATCCGCGCCGCGCAGGCGCGCCGGAAGGCCCCGCCGGCGAGACGAGCAAGTGGCTAGCCGGCGACGTACTGGCGCAACGCAGGCTCGTCGGCCACGCCCCAGGCGGTGATGCGGTCGGCGATGACACGCTTGAGTTGATCGGGGCCGAAAATGCCTGCCTCGGCGACAATTCGCACCTTGTCGGCGTAGGCGTCGATATCGGCGCCGACGACGTCGATCTCTGCCGCGCGCGCAGCAATGGCCGCGATCGTCTCCTCGCGGGTGTAGGTGAGCAGATGCGCCACCAGGTTCGCGAAGAATTCTTCGTGCCGCGCTTCGTCGCGCGCGATGTGGGTGATGAGTCCGGCCAGCACCGGCTCCTCGATCTGCGCTGCCAGGTTGTTGCAGTACACGGCGTGCGCACCCTCGAAGAGCGCCATGAACACCAGCGTCTCGATCTTCGAATAGTGGTCGGCACGATAGCCCTTCTCCGCCACATGCTGAAAGCGCACGTTTTCGTTGGCGGTGGGGTCGACCTCGCGGGTCACCACCAAGTACTCCCGCAGCGCGATCGCGTGGAGGTGCTCCTCGGCCGTCCACCGGCCGATCCACTGGCCCCAGTTGTTCTCGAGGATGAAGTGCTCGACGAACTCGCGGTGGTAGCCGGCCAAGTTGTCCTTGGTGATCAGCAGGATCTCGCACGCGTCGGTGATGGTTTTCGGCAAGCTCACCTGCGAGGGATCCCAGTCCCGTCCCCCGAGGGGGGCAAAGTTCTCGCCCTGGTCGAACGGCACGAAGTCGTGGGCGAACCAGATCCGCTCGGTTTCGAGGTGGCGATCGATGTTCTCGCCCACCACTGGCTCGAGTTCGAGCATCAGTGCGTCAGGAACAGGTTTGACAGCCATAAAAGTAACTATAACCCGCGTACACAGTTATCGTGAAATCTGACTCTCGGTCAGACCAGTGACCAGTCCTCGAGTCCGTCGTAGAGCGGGAATTCCCTGGCCAGCCGGGTGACACGGTCGCGCAGCGACGACACTCGCCCGTCGGAGGCGGACGTCCCCGCAGCCAGCGCGGTAGCGATGATGTCGGCGACCTCGCCGAACTCGGTGTCACCGAAGCCGCGGGTGGCCAACGCCGGTGTGCCGATCCGCAGACCCGACGTCACCATCGGCGGCCGCGGGTCGTTGGGCACCGCGTTGCGGTTGACGGTGATGCCGACGTCATGCAGCAGGTCTTCGGCGGCCTGGCCGTCCAGTGGCGAGTTGCGCAGGTCGACCAGAACCAGGTGCACATCAGTGCCGCCGCTGACCACCGAGACGCCGGCCTTGGCGACGTCGGCCGCCAGCAGTCGCTCGGCAATGATCCGGGCGCCGGACAGCGTGCGTTGCTGGCGTTCGACGAACTCCGGCGTGCCGGCGATCTTCAGCGCCACCGCCTTGGCCGCGATCACATGCATCAACGGCCCGCCCTGCTGGCCGGGAAACACCGCGGAATTCACCGACTTCGCGTACTCCTGCTTGCCCATGATCAACCCGGACCGCGGACCACCCAGCGTCTTGTGCACGGTGGTGGAGACGACGTCGGCGTGCGGCACCGGCGACGGGTGCAGGCCCGCGGCGACCAGCCCGGCGAAGTGCGCCATGTCCACCCACAGCTTGGCGCCGACCTCGTCGGCGATTGAGGAGAACGCGGCGAAGTCCAGCGTGCGCGGGTACGCCGACCAACCCGCGACGATCACCTTCGGCCGGAATTCCAGCGCTTGCGCGCGCACGGCGTCCATGTCGATCAGATGGCTGGTGGCGTCTACGCCGTAGAAGGCGTTCTCGTAGAGCTTGCCGGAGAAGTTGAGCTTCATGCCGTGGGTGAGGTGACCGCCGTTGGCCAGGTCGAGGCCCAGCAGCCGCTCCCCCGGCGACATCAGCGCGTGCAGCACCGCGGCGTTGGCCTGCGCGCCCGAGTGCGGTTGGACGTTGGCGAAATCTGCGCCGAACAGCGCCTTGGCCCGGTCACGGGCGATGTTCTCCACGACGTCGACGTACTCGCAGCCGCCGTAGTAGCGGCGCCCCGGCAGCCCTTCGGCGTATTTGTTGGTCAACACGCTGCCCTGGGCCTGCAGCACCGCCCGCGGCACGAAGTTCTCCGAGGCGATCATCTCCAGCGTGTCGCGCTGGCGGCCCAGCTCCTTGCCCAGCAGCTCGGCGATGTCGGGGTCGACGTCGGCCAAGGGCGCGGACATCAAGGATGAGGCGGTGCGGGCGTCGGGTGCGGCAGTCACGCCCGCCAGTCTAAACGGGCAGCCCAGACGGGACGAACGGCTCGTCGAGCAACCGAGCGCCGAGCGTGCATCCAGTCCGGAAATCCGGCGGCGGATTCGCACTCAGTGCACGCTCGGCGAACCTCACGCGGGCAGCCCAGACGGGACGAACGGCTCGTCGAGCAACCGACCGAACCGCTCGATGAGACCGACGTCGGCGGGGCGATCATCGAGCCAGCCGCGCAGCAGCCGATAACCCTCGACGTAGGTGCTGGTGTACGCGCGCCACAACGGCGACGACAGAAACCGCAGCATCTGCCGGGCTCGGGCGTCGTTGACCAGCAGCCAGCGCCGGAGAAACTCCGCCACCTCGTCGGCGTCGCGGTGTTCGTCGTGCAGCATCAGCGCCGCATCCTGACGCACGCCGGCCAGCGCCGCGGACGCCTCGGCCACCGCTTCGGCGCGCTCGCCGTCGAATCGCAGACCCAGATCGGCGTAAATCTCGCCTGCCCAACTCCCCCAGCCCGAGCCGATCGCGGCATACAGGGCCAGGTCGGCCAGCCCCTCGGCCATCAGACACTGCGGGGTGTTGACCAGGAAGATGGTTTGCTCGGCTTGGCCTTTCCGGTTGACCAGGCCGGCCTCTTTGCGGCAGTGCTCGGTGTGGTGTCCGGGGTAGGACTCGTGGGCCACCAGCCGGGGCAGGTTGGACATCAGCTGTTTGAGATCGGCGTTGACCGCCACCGTCGAGCGGTAGTCGCCCAGGTAGTAGTTGAAGCCCGACCACGGTTTGTCGGTCACCACCTGGTACTGGACGGTCTCGGGGTCCGGCAGCGGGTACCGGGCGCGAACCCGATCGCGCAGCGCGCTGGAGAATGCCTCGATGCAGGTCGCCAACCGCTCGGGCGGGATCTCCTCGCCGACCCGATGCGCTTCCATCCGGTCGGCCAGCGGACCGCTGCCGCCGAGCGCCTCGTCGAGGCGGGCGTGCGCCTGGCGATAGGTTTCGGTATCGCCCTTGGCGATGTGCACGTCGAAGTACGCGTGCACCTCGTCGACGAACCCGATGTCGTCGCCGGCGAACTTGCGGGCCGCGCATTCCAGCGCCCGCAGGTGGGCACCCACGTAGTCGGCGCGCTGCTGATCAAATCCGTTGCGCCGTGGCACGTCCGGCAAGGCCTCGATGAGCCGACGGGCCTGGCGGACCAGGTCGGCCGCGTCGGGTGCGGGCTCGGCGGCCACCGTCTGGCGCAGCGCCGGGTCACCGGTGAAGGCGTCGACGTAGCCCGCTTCGATCCGGTCGAAGCGCAAACCGAGGAGCAGGTACTCGCGGATCAGCGCGGTAGCGTCGGTAACGGAACGCACGCCTTTAACGCTATCTCGTCGTCAGAACGGGTACTCGACTCGCGGTGCCGTGCTGTCGGCCACCGGCGGCTTACCGATAACCGATCGACGGAGAAGATAATTTATGACCACAAGCAACATGGCTGCATTGCTGGCTGTGGGAGCCGCGCTGTGTGTCGCGGTCGGCGACGTCCTCCAACAGCGCGCCGCGCACCGAATTACCGACAGATCTCTCAGCAACAGTCGGTTGCTGATGACGCTGCTGGGCAATCGGCGCTGGCGGGTGGGTGTCACGCTGATCCTGCTGAGCATCGGGTTGCAAGCGGCGGCGCTGGGCCACGGCTCGGTGCTGCTGGTACAGGCATTGCTGGTCCTTTCGCTGCTCTTCGCATTGCCTTTCAGCGCGCGGCTGTCCAACCGCACGGTGACGGCTCGGGAATGGATCTGGGCGGCCGTCCTGACGGCCGCGGTGATCGTGATCGTCACGGTCGGCAACCCACAGGTCGGTCATTCGCGCGCGCCTGCGCACGCGTGGGTTGTGGTGGCGGCGGTGCTGGGGCCGCTGCTGGTGGGCTGCATCGTGGCCGCGCGAATCTGGGGTGGCACCGTCGCTGCAGTGATGTACGCCTTCGTCTCGGGCTCGCTCTGGGGCGTCTTTGCGGTGCTGACCAAAGAAGTCGTCTCCCGACTCGGTGACGGCGGGTGGGCGGTGGCCCAGACGCCGCAGCTCTACGCCTGGCTGCTGGTCGCGATCGGGGGCTTCGCATGGGAGCAGTCGGCGTTCCGCGCCGGCGCCCTGACAGCGTCGATGCCGACTTTGCAGGTATCCCAGCCCGTGGTGGCGGCCGCACTGGGGGTTGCCGTCCTCGGCGAGTCGCTTCGAACGGGCCGGGCCGGGTTGATCGTCCTGGCAGGTGCAGCGGCGGTAATGACGGCAGCCACCGTCGAACTCGCGCGCATGGACGCCGTCGCCACACGCCACCGGGTCAAGATACGGCGCGCCAGGATGCGCTCAACCGACCGGGTTCATTGCCCCAGCCGCTGATGGCGCGCCAAAGGCTGCAAGACTGACTGCATGCCGCGGCCCAGCGAGCCGAGCCCCTATGTGGAGTTCGATCGACGTCAGTGGCGCGCACTCCGTATGTCGACGCCGCAGCCCCTGACCGAAGAAGAAATCGTCGGCCTGCGCGGTATCGGCGAGCAGGTCAACCTGCGCGAGGTCGAGGAGGTCTACCTGCCGCTGGCGCGGCTCCTGCATCTGCAGGTCGCGGCTCGCCAGCGACTGTTCGCCGCCACCGCCGAGTTCCTCGGTGAGCCACAGCAGAATCCCGACCGGCCGGTGCCGTTCATCATCGGCGTGGCCGGCAGCGTGGCGGTCGGCAAGTCGACGACCGCCCGTGTGCTGCAGGCGCTGCTGGCCCGCTGGGACCACCACCCGCGCGTGGATCTGGTCACCACCGACGGGTTCCTGCACCCCAACGCCGAGTTGACCCGTCGGAACTTGATGCACCGCAAGGGTTTTCCGGAGAGCTACGACCGCCGGGCGCTGATGCGCTTCGTTACGTCGGTGAAGTCCGGCTCGGATTACGTGTGCGCTCCGGTGTACTCACATCTGCACTACGACCGGGTGCCGGACGCCAAGCAGGTGGTCCGCCATCCCGACATCCTGATCCTGGAAGGCCTCAACGTCCTGCAGACCGGGCCGACGCTGATGGTGTCGGACCTGTTCGACTTTTCGCTCTACGTGGACGGGCGGATCGAGGACATCGAGCAGTGGTCCATCGCGCGGTTCCTGGCGATGCGCTCGACGTCGTTCGCCAACCCCGCGTCGCACTTCCACCACTACGCGGGGCTGACCGACCAGCAGGCCGAGGTCGCGGCCCGCGACATCTGGCGTTCGATCAACCGGCCCAACCTGATCGAGAACATCCTGCCGACCCGGCCGCGCGCCACGCTGGTGCTGCGCAAGGACGCCGACCATTCGATCAACCGGTTGCGACTGCGTAAGCTGTAAGGCCCTTCGCGCGAACGTCGAGTTGTTGGGCGAAAATCGCGGTTTCCTCCCAACAACGCGACGTTCGACGGGTGCTGGCCGATGCGGGAACGCACACCGCAACCTCTGACGGCGGCGCCCCGCACCGGCGGGACGGGAGTCACGCCGACAGTCGGCGCACTCCGAGGTATTGCAGGTAGCCCATCAGCGCGAAGTAGCCGCTGGTGGCAAACATCGCGGCGACACCGGCGCCAGTCAGCGGCAGGACCCCCGCGGCCAGCACGGCGAGCGTCGCCACCGTCAACAGGAGATTGCCGGCGATCAAGCCGCGGCCGACCCGGTGCAGATCGGGTGCCGCCGCGAGGGCGTACACCGCCAGGCCGGCGAGCGCGAGCAACGCACCGCCGCTGAATTCGGCGGCAGAA
>NZ_JBYCLA010000257.1:0-3235 GCF_057473665.1 Mycobacterium sp. TH-M25 | reverse complement strand
TTGGTAAAGATTTACGATCGCCAAGAACATCACAGACAACGGGATAAATGGAGGTTTTATCCCTAGGGGGAGAACGTTGGCCGGCACTTGTGGTTGCAGATGCACGTAAGTCGCAATCCCCATGTTGGCGACCAGTCCGGCTGAGGCCGCGAGGGTGACCGGGCGGTAGAGGTTTGGGATTTTCTGCCTGAAGAAGAAAGTCGAAAGCAGGCCGGTGCCGATCGCCATTTCGCCGGCTTTACCTAGCGGAATGCTGAACCGCGGCAGACCGCTTTTGGTTATCTGGATATCGAACCACGTACGAAAGGGTTCGAAGAATTTCAAGAAACCAAACATGAACATGAAGAAGCCCAAAAACAATGAATTATATTTCAAAGTCGTATTACCTTGTGATCGCCTCATAAATTCCTCTTTTCGCGTTAACAACTTTGTGGACTTGCTGGCGGGCGCATGAACGTTCGCCATAACCGTCCGACCTGCAGCGGGGAATAAAGACGTCTTGACTTGACCGGGCATGGCGTGGCCTGGGTTCCGTCCGTGGCCGGCTCTGCCGCACCGCGCTCAGCGTTGAACACGGTACATCGTGTCAATGACTTTCACCGCGCGTCTGGGTGCTCGGCCAGGTACCTGATGAAGCCGGCGACGTCGTCGGGAACAAGCCGCCCGATGGCCCCGCTGGAGTACACGGCCAATCGCACCGTCTCGTCCGGCGCCAGGATGATGCCGGTCGATTGCAGATAGTGCGGATCGTCGTTGACGTAGGCACCGATCGCCGCGGCAATCTTGTCGGCATCGGCGCTGTGGCCGACCGGAAAGCGCAGCTTGCGCTTGGCGACAAGCTCCGCCGAAGTGTCCTCGTCATCCACAGAGAGGGCGATCACCTTGACGTTGAGCTCGCTGAGGGTGTCCACTGCACGCGAGAAGGCGCTGAGCTGGGCATTGCAGTAGGGGCACCACGAGCCGCGGTAGATCAAGATGACACCGTAGGAGCCGGCGAGGTCGCCCGGCAGGCTGATCACGCCGCCACCGACAGCGGCAACGTCAAGCTGGGGCAATCGCTGGCCATAGTTGAGGCGCGACATCGGGTCCCTTCACATGGTGTTTGTTGGTGACTCCGCCATCGTGCTAAGAAAAAAGTGGACCGACAAGTCCAATTCGGATAGCGTCCGCTCATGAAGCCACATCAGGGTCGTCCCACCTCGCGATTGACGGCCCGCGGGGCGGTCACCAAAGCCCGCATCGTGGCTGCAGCAGCGTCCTTGGTCCGCGAGCGCGGGGTGGCAGGGACGAGCCTGGACGCGGTCATGACCGCCAGCGCCACTAGCAGATCGCAGCTATATCACTACTTCGCTGACAAAGACGACCTCATCAGCGAGGTGATCAAGACCCAGCTCGGCCACGTCATCGCCGCGCAGGAGCCACGCCTGCGCGAAGTGTCGTCGTGGGACGGGCTGCAGCGCTGGTGCGATCATCTCGTGACCACGACCCGCGCGACGCGCGGTGTCGGCGGCTGCCCGCTCGGCTCGCTGGTGAGCGAACTCGCCGACCGATCCGACTCGGCGCGACTCGAGCTGGCGCGGTCCTTTGCCCAATGGCAGTCATACCTGTCCTCGGGCTTTGCGGTCATGCGCGACAACGGTGAACTCGCTTCCGACGCCGACGTGGACGAACTCGCGCTGACGATGATGAGCGCCCTGCAAGGCGGGCTACTCATGGCGCAGACCACGCGCAGCGCCCGTCCCCTGGAACTGGCCCTCAACATGGCACTCGGACACATCGGCCGATACCGATGCGACCCAACAAACAACGCCACCGTGTTGATCGGCGGGGCAGCAAACGACCCGACCGAACATGCCTAACCAACGCGAGCGGCGCACCGGCCTCAGGTTAGGGACTCCGCGTTGAAAAGTGGCGGGGCCGAGACTCTTCGAGGGTTTCAGTGCGGCGATCGGCCAGTCGTCGTCGACATGGCCAAGACTCTGAGGTGGTTGGTCACGTGGCGGGCGCCAGATTCTGCAACGCCCGGATGCGCAACGCAGATCGGATTTGTCAGCGGAATATAGTGCAGCACGATGCAACTCGCATTGCCTGCTGGTAACGGTGCGTTCTGCCGAGGTGCGGGTGCCCAAGGGCGCTCATGCGCAAACGCATGAGGATATGCTCATATGCATGATACGATGCTGCTATGCCTAAGACGGTTCAGATTCGCGACATAGACGACGATGTATATGCCGCGTTGGTCCGTCGTGCCGCGGAGGAGGGGATCACGGTGCCCGAGTTGCTGCGCCGTGAGGCGGCCCGGCTGGCGGCGCGCCCTTCAGTTGCGCAGTGGTTGACGCGGACCGGTCGTCGACCCTCGGAGGTTTCCACGGCCGAGGTGCTGGAGAGTTTGGATGAGTGGCGCGGCGAGTGGCCCAATGCTGGTCGTTGACGCGTCCTGTTTATTCGAGGTTGTGGCCGACACGCCCCGGGCGGGCGCGATAGGAGCGCGTCTGGCGGCAGACGTCGATCAGATGGCGCCGCACGTGATCGACGTTGAAGTGATGGGGGTCATCCGGGGCCAGTACCTGCGGGGGCGATTGGACGGCACGGCTGCGCAGCAGGCCGTCACCGACTTGCGCGATTGGCCGGGCGAGCGTGTCGGGCACCGGTGGCTGTTGGAGCGAGCGTGGCAGCTGCGGGACTCGGTGCGGGGATGGGACGCCTTCTACGTGGCACTCGCGGAGGCATTCGATGCGACTCTGGTGACGATGGATGAGCGGCTTGCGCGCGCGCATGGACCGATCTGCAGGATCGATGTCCTGAAAGCGGGGAACTGACTAATTCCAAAGCGGTTGCGTGGCATCGTCATCCGGCTGCACACGTCACTGTGACGTATGCGAGGAATAAGAAGGCCGCCAGCCCGGAGGATCGTTGGGTGAATGCGGCCGCCCAAGCTACGGGCATGCGACCCCACGGTGTCGGAATCAAATCAGGTTTGTGTGCGCCAGGCCTCCTCGTGGCGCAGAAGTACTGAGCTTTTTCAACCGATGAAACTGAAATGCTGAGCAAGTGTAGATTAGTTTAGCAGACGCAAGTGGTCAAATCATTTGTGCCACAATGTAATTCGTAGTAATAACTGGTAATGATGCGTGTTCGGCAGGTGCGAGTTGCTACGCGTGATGCAGGAAGTCGTCGAGCCAGCGCCAAATCTGGCGCATAGATCCTGGTTCGACGCTGCCGGCGCCACCGGTGA
>NZ_JBYCLA010000256.1:0-10242 GCF_057473665.1 Mycobacterium sp. TH-M25 | reverse complement strand
TTCTCCTCGGCCTGCGGCATCGTCGGCGGCGACGCCGCGTCGGTACTGTGCGCACCACTGCGCGTGGGCATGTCGTCGAGCAGGGTCATGAGCGGTTGCTTCCCTTCGATCAGGAGCGTGTCGACGTCGACACCGGGCGCGTGAATAGATGTGCCGCACAGAGCAAGTGGTGGGTCATCAGGCGCAAATGCCCGGACAGTAGCAGCTGATGTGGACACCGTCGATCGGTCCACACGCGCTGGCGCTAAAAGCGCGGGTTACATGGGTCGGGGTGCGGACCAGACCGGATCCCAGGTGTCGAATTCCCCCGCATCGACACGGCTCTGCAGGGCTCGCCACGGCGCGCTGTCGAGGCCGGTCTCGATCACGCACTGTTCGTAGAAGTCGACCGCCGCCAGGTGACCGAACTCCTCGTACTGCTGGGCCTGCAATTGGGCACTCCAGGTTTTGACTTCGGGGTCGGTGAGTTCAGCGTGGTTGTCGGCGATCCACGCATTGGTGCGTTCGGCGATACCGGCCAGGTTCCACGCAGCCGGGTCGAGGCCGGCGCGGCGGAGCAGCTCGGCGATCTGGTCCTGGGTCAGCTTCGGAGTCGGCATGGGTGACGGGCTTCCCGGTAGTCGGTGATGGCTAGCTAGCCTTCCAGGAACGCCGCAAAGATCCCCGCGCCGGAGGGGAGCCGACGACCCCGGCGACATGTCGACTGCACCCTGCGAGAAAGCGAACACTCCCGGCATGGCCTGCTCCGATAGCACTCTGCCCCATGACCCTCGCGCTGGGCGTGGACCGTCAACGCCGAGTCAGCCCATGTCCGCGCCGCCGACGCTGAGCGCCGACGTGGTGGGGTGGGCGCGCAGCGCTCGCTACGTCACCACAACCGACGTGAGGGGCGACATTCAGCTGCGCTCGGAGGCCGGCGTCTCGACTCGGTACTACGTCCGCCGGCGCGGCGCCAACCGCCTCGAACTGACCCAGACCGACGAGAGTGACGTCGAGGAGCCGCTGCTGTTCGTGGCTGACATCGAGGTCCTGGAGCGTTATCTCCTCGGGTTGTTCGCCGACGACATTCGAGACGATCTGGAGCTGCCGTTCCTCGAACTGCCGTACAGCCCTGAAGATTTGGCCCCCGGCTTTGAACTCAGCGGGATGGCGCGCGGTTACCGCACGCTGTCTCGCCCCGGCCGGGGGCCGGTCGCCGCCGCGCCGGATCCGACACTGAGCCTGCTGGCTCTCGTCCCGCTGTCCCACTTGCTCGGATGGTCGATCGTCGACCTCAGACAGGCGTTTCTGAACGGCGTGGGTTCTCCCCTTCTGCTCAACGGCCGCTATCGAGCGGTCTAGCGGCGAGCGCCCACGCCGGTGATTCACCGTGCATCATCGTTCGCCGTCGACATCCTCCTCGCGACGCCCAAAGAACGTCATTTGCAGATGTTTTCGGGCGTTCCACCGGGGTCGCCCGACCGGTGCGGCCAAACTGTGTTCGGTGACCACGGTGTCGCCGGTGCTCCCGCCGGGAAGAGGTGCGCACCGCCTTAGTGGGGCGCGGTTAGAGTCGAATCTGTGGGAGACGATGGCGACGCTGTGGTGGTGCCGTTGCGCCGCGCCGCGCCGGCCTCGCGCTCCCCGTCCGAGCTGTTCACCATCAAGGACGTCGCCGCGGCGTGCGGGCTCCCTCAGCCGGTGATCTCTCAGCTGGTCCCGTGCACGGACACCGCCGCGGGGCGCCTGTACTCCGGTGAGCAACTGCAGCGCGCCGTGGAGCTGGCTGAGGAGATCCGGGCGCGCAATCGTGGCGGCTCCGCCGGCGAGTGAGGCTCAGACGGCGCCCGAAGTGCCGCACAGTCGGATCGGCGCGGGTCAGTACGGGCGGTACTCCGCGACATACGCCGCTGCGGGACTGTCGGCGCCGTTCGGGTATCGGAGCACCGTCTTGCGGTCATGGTCAACCGCCTCGGCCTTCAGCTGGGCGGTGTGCTCGGCGTCGGACACGAAGTCGCGGCACTCCGGTTGCCGTACGTGGTCATATCGGCCGTCGTGATCAACACGCTGAGCACACCATCCGTACGTTGCCATCTCAACTCTCCTGTCTTGCCACGCATTTCATGCGTCGGCACTGCTGATGTGCAGCAGTCCCTACTCTCTGGTCCGCCGCTTTCCCGTGCCCCGTGCCCGGCGGCTGCTGCCTGTCAACGCAAGCACGGCGGTGAGTGCCCTACTGCTGATCTGCTCGTCGTCGGTCGCAATGGTGAGCCCTCGGCGCAACGCCTGGGCGACGAGCATCCTGTCGAACGGGTCCTTGTGGTCCCATCCGAGCTGTCCGGCGGCGATCGCGTCACCAGACTGAATGTCGAGGCTGGTGGCGTTCATCGCCGTCAGCGTGTCATCCCATGCCGACAACAGGGGACCGCCGTCGATCCGACCCAGGCGGGTCTTGATGGAGATCTCCCACGCCGAGGCCGCCGAGACCAGCAGTTCGTTGCGCTGATCGGCCAGGGCATCACGCACGGTGTCGGTGATCCTGTCCGGGGTGGAAACGAGCCAGAGCACGGCATGGGTGTCGAGCAGATAGGCGGTCACTGGGTGTCCTCCCACTCCGCAAGCTCCTCGGCCGGCAGTGGGTCGTCGAAATCCCCTGGCACCACCAGGTTCGGCAATTGGCCAAAGGTGCGAGGCCGTTCCTGTGCGGGCGAGAGGATGGCGACGGGCCGCCCGTGATTGGTGATGGTGACCGACTCGCCGGTGCTCTGCACCTCGGTCAGGATCGAGTTGAGGCGCGCCTTGGCCTCGGTGCTACTGATCGACTTCACGCCACCCATCCTACTCTCATTCGGCCCAGTCGCACTAGTCTTAATAGTGCGAATTCCTTGGTAGGTCCCGTGCGAGGTCCCGGAAGGACGCCATGTGGAGGGTGGACGCGACGGTGCACGTCTTCGTCGGGCCGTTGCGGTGCTTGGCCAGGATGAGGTCCGCCTCGCCGGCGCGGGGGCTGTCGCGTTCGTAGGCATCGGGGCGGTTGATGAGGATCACCAGGTCCGCATCCTGCTCCAATTGACCCGTTTCGCGCAGGTCAGACAGCTGCGGCGTCTTATCGGTCCGCTGTTCGGGGCCGCGGTTGAGCTGGCTGATCGCGACCACCGGGACGTCGAGTTCCTTGGCCATGAGCTTGAGGCTGCGCGAGAATTCCGCGACCTCGGCCTGACGTGACTCCACCCGCTTACCGGAGGTCATCAGCTGCAGGTAGTCGACCACGATCAACCGCAGGTCGGTCTTCTGCTTGAGCCGGCGGGCCTTGGCGCGGATCTCCATCATGGTCAGGTTCGGCGAGTCGTCGATGAACAGTGGCGCCTCGGTGATCTCCCCCATCCGCCGGGCCATTCGCGTCCAGTCGTCGTCGCTCATCCGTCCCGATCGCATGTCGGCGAGTTTGATCCGCGCCTCGGCCGACAGCAGCCGCATCACGATCTCGGACTTGCTCATCTCCAGGCTGAAGATGACGCTGGCCATTCCGTGTTTGATCGAGCAGGAACGCATAACGTCAAGTGCCACCGTTGATTTCCCGTGCCCAGGCCGGGCCGCGACGATGATCATCTGCCCGCCGTGCAGCCCGGTGGTCACCTCGTCGAGATCGGCGAATCCGGTCGGAACTCCGAGTGACTGGTTGCCGCCGGACTGGATCGCGTCGATCTCGTCCATGGTGGGCTGCAGAAGATCTTCCAGGGCCACCATGTCGTTGCTGGCGCGGTCTTCGGTGACGTCGTAGATCTCGGCCTGGGCCCGGTCGACGACCTCGGCCACGTCGGCGCCGTCGGCGCCGGCATAGCCGTATTGCACGACGCGCGTCCCGGCTTCCACCAGGCGGCGCAGCACGGCTTTCTCGGCGACGATGCCCGCGTAGTAGCCGGCGTTGGCCGCGGTGGGAACCGTGGCGATCAGCGTGTGCAGATACGGTGCACCTCCGATGCGGCGCAGTACCCCACGTCGATCGAGTTCGGCGGCCACCGTCACCGCGTCAGCAGGCTCACCTTGGCCGAACAGGTCCAGGATCGCGTTGTAGATCTGCTGATGGTTGGGGCGGTAGAAGTCGTTGGGCCGCAACCTCTCCAGCACGTCGGCGATCGCGTCCTTGCTCAGCAGCATCCCACCCAGCACCGACTGCTCAGCGGCCAGATCCTGCGGCGGTTGGCGGCCGTCGTCGAGATCGGTGTACGGCTCGGGCGCCGACCGCCGGCGGGTGCGCGTGGGTGCCTCGTCGAGATCGGTCATGCCGGAATCGCCTCCTCGAGTTCGGTGTGGTCGTCATCGGCTGCTAGATCGGCGGCGACGTGCGGCCAGCACAGGTCACACACCAGCGATTTCAGGGGCAGCTCCAGCCGGCGAACGCCGCGGTCAGAGCCACACATCACGCAGCTGCACCCACCGCTGATCGCCAGATCCATCAGCAGATCCGTGCTCAGCGACGTCACCGCCGGAACCGGCTGCGGCGCAGCGGTTTCGGGTTCGGGATCGCAGGCCGCGAGCACGTCGTCAGACCAGCGCGCCAACGCTTCGCCCAGCGACAGTTGCGGGAATTTGGCGGCCGCCCGGCGGGCCACCACGGCGAGGGCGGCCATCGGGTCAGAGACCGGCCGCTTGAACGTCGCCGCGCTGGCCCGTAGCGCTTTCTCGCGCACGTCGGCGCTGGTTACCGCGGCCAGGTCGGCGTAGCGACGCGCTTTGGTGTCCTCGGCTTCGGCACGGGCGCTCGCCGCAGCTTGGGCGTCCCAGGCCTGCTGGAGCGGGCGCAACTCCGGTCCGGCGCCGAGGACGTTGCGCTCCAACCGCCAGACCGCGAGTTTGTAGGGCCGCTGCACGTCGGAGGGCATTTCGGCGG
This sequence comes from Mycobacterium sp. TH-M25, assembly GCF_057473665.1. Classification (NCBI taxonomy): domain Bacteria; kingdom Bacillati; phylum Actinomycetota; class Actinomycetes; order Mycobacteriales; family Mycobacteriaceae; genus Mycobacterium; species Mycobacterium sp. TH-M25. The sequence continues at coordinate 5,372 of NZ_JBYCLA010000256.1, read as the reverse complement.
TGAGCACGTCGAGGAGCTGCTCGGCACGCCAGCCGCGCTTGAGCCGTTGCAGGATCTCGCTTCCGAGCTTCCACCGCAGGTGCTTGGGCAGGTTGGCCATCGGCTCGGGCAGCCCGTCCATGACGGTTTTGAGTGTTCCGGTGGGAACCTTCACCTCAGTCGGTCGAGACGTCTCGCGCTGCGTGCTGGTGCGGAGGGTAGGGAGGTACTTCGTTTGGTCTATATAAGGACGCGGCTCGGAAAAGGTGACGGATTCGGGCTCGGAACGGCCGCTGTAGTCGACGATTACCCGCCCGGCAGCGTCTCGTTCGAGGACGTCGACGTCGCCGACGAATTGGCCGTGGATCGCGATGTAGGCACGCCTGCCGCGGCCCTGTGCGGGCCGGTAGACGATCAGTTCGTCAGCGGCCAGGGCGGCTAGTGCGCGGCCGATCGTCTTGAGGTCGTAGCGGCGGCCGCCGGCGGCGGTGATCTCGTCGACGAGCTGCCTCAGGCGCATCCGGTCGTCGGTGATCTTCGACCACGTACCGGCGCACAGCATGGCGAGAACGGCCGCCAGGACCCAGCGTGGGGCGCCGCGCAGCCCCAAGCTGGCGGCGTGCGAGCGGACTCGCTCGGTGACGGCAGCGGCGTCGCCGAATTCGACGCGTTCTCTCGGCGTCGACTTGCCGGCCCTCATCGCCGGCGCCCGAGCACGGCTCCGGCAACGGAAAACGCGCTCCGCCGCCGGTTCTGGCAAAGCGAATTACGGGGGTTTCGGGCTCCGCGACACGCCCATGAGGTTCCTGCTTTGTCGCAGGTCACGGGATGTAACGGCGAAACCCCGGTCAGATGTGTTGATCTGTGTCCAGGGTAGGCGCTACCCTGAGAACTACCTTCCACGGTGTTCTCCACTTGTTTATGCAGGACCTGAGAATCGAAGTTGGCGCTTCGGATCTCGCGAGGCTCGGAGTTGGCGCTCCGAGGAGAGAACTTCTTCTGATTCCCACATCCCCCTCGGGGGGCTTGTGTCCTCTAATCCCGCTATTGATTTGTGAGTCGTCTCGTTGGCGCGAGACGGTTAGATGTGCTTGTTAGACCTCCTTTACCGAGTCGTTACCGTCCATCCGACCACGCCATTGGCCGGTGATCTTGGATCGACACGACCCCGCGACGGCGTTGCCAGCGCCACCAGGGGGTATGTCGCAGGAATTGCCACCTGTCACAGCTGTCACAGGTAACGCCGCCGCCAGGTGTGCACGGCCCAGGCCAGGGCCTCATCGGTCAACGACGTCGCGATCTCGCGGTTGATCAGGTTCTCGGTGGCCCGAGCCCGCTGCTGGCGAGCCAGCTGAGCCCGCCGGCGCCTGCGGGCGGCCGCGACCCCGATGACCGCGGCGATCACGCTCAGCGCCGGCGCCCACCAGGTGCTACCGCTCAGTGACCAGATGAAGCAGGACAGCCACGCCGCCACACAGATAGCCACCATCAGCGGCGACTGACCGTGACGCGACCACCAGACCGCGACTCGACCCACCCAGCGCTTAACCATCGCGACGCCTCCCCTGCCTGTCGTCCGGGTCCTCGGCGCCGGGAAACCCGCCGCCGCGCAGCGCACGGCGCAGCAGCGCCGCGTACGCGTGTTTGGTCATCGGCGGCGTCATCGTCTGACCGAGGTCGGCCAGCGAGCCGTCGGGGTTGCTGATCCGATGCTCCAGAGCCTCGATCCACCGATCCCGGTGCGCGCTGGGCCGCTGACGGCGCAGCCTCTCCAACGCCCTGCGCGCCAACACGGCCTGCGTGCGTCCCGCCGCGGCGGCCTTGTCCCGGTTGGCCTGCGACCCGACGTCGGCCAGGCGCGGATTGTTGGCGATCACCGGCGCTGCTCCCGCCCGCGCGCGGCGACGCCGTAGTGATCGGCCAGAGCGAGCAGCACCGAGCACGGGGAGGTCACCACGCACTCACCGGTGGTGACGCCCTCCCACTCCCCAGCCCACGACCCGGCGGTGAACGAGCACTCCTCACACACCACCACCGCGTGCGGGCACCGCGACACCGCCGGCCCGTGGGCGGCGGAGCAGCCTGCGTCGACGCACGAAGCGCACACGGTCATCACGGGCCGGTGCCGCGCGGCGTGCGCCAGCAGGTCCGAACGATGCCCGGCCTGCGCGTCGGGGCCGGGGGCGGCGTCAGCCAGGATCGAGGTGAAGATCTCCCGCAGCAGCCGGCCGCGGGCGTCTCCGCCGGCGTCGGCGGCGTACAGCTCGATCTCCTGCTCGACGGTGCCCCGGTTCAGGGCAACCACCCAGCTGCACCGCTCGCAGCGCAGCCGTTTGATCCACCGGTTGTCGTAGGTGAACGGCCCGAACTTGCGCACCGGCTGGACCCGCGCACCACACGGCGAGAAGACGTCCGCCGGTGCCCTGTCGGCCCGTGGAGCCATCGCTTCCAGGTCGATGGCGTGATACCCCCACCCCGACATGGCGGCCCCGATCGCGAACCGGTGCCGGTCGTAGTCGATCGCGGCGCTCATGCTGTCCTCCCCACGGGCACGTCCCGGCTCACCGCATGCAGGTAGCGCGCGGCGACTCGCTTGATCTGGTCGTAACGCTCCGGGGTGACCCGTTCGGGCGCGGCGACCGAAGCCTGTTCGCCGCCTTCGATAAGTCCTTGCGCCTGCATGCTTTTGACGTCGAGCGCTTCGAGCATCACCGGGTCGGAGCCCTCGTCGGTGATGCAGAAGTAGGCGCGCACCCGGTGCAATTGGCCAGGCCTCTTCGCCCGGCCGATGGCCTGCTTGTGCGGCGCCGGCGACCAGTCGAGTTCACCGAACACCACCGTGCGCACCACCTCTTGCAGACCGTCGATACCCGCTCCCGAGCGCAGCGACATGATCAGCACACGCGAGCGGCCGGCGATGAAATCCGCCAACGAGCGGGCCTTCTGGTTGTTGGTTTCGCGGCCGGTGTACATGGCCGGGTTGTGCCGGCTCAGACGCTCGGCCCAGATGTCGTGGCAGGCGTGATGCCACCCCAGCAGCACCACACGGCGTTCACTTTGCAGCAGCAGCTCCACGAAGTCGGCGACGAACGGCGCCTTCGCAATGCCGGTGTGCTGCCGCATGATCCAGTCGAACTGTCCGGCCGCGGTCCACCGCTCCCGCGGATTGGCCGACTGATCGAGAATCAACCGCGCCAACGCCACCGCGTTGCCCTCGATCTCGGCGAGAACCCGAGGATCTGAGGGCACCGACTGCTCGATCGTCACCACCGGCGGAACCTCGATACCGGCCTCGTCGAGGGTGCGGTGCAGCAGCAGGCCCTGTGAGATCAGATGCGACCGCAACGCCAGCGGCTCGAAAACCTGTGTCTTGGTGTCCAACCCGGAGCTGTGGCACCACTCGCGGGCGAACTCCTGGCGGCTGCCCAGCACACCGGGACGCAGCACGTCGACGACGTTGTAGATCTCACTGCCGCCGTAGTTGTAGACCGGTGTCCCCGACAAACCCGTCCGAAAACTCGCAGCACCGGCGATCGTTGCCGCGGCCTTGTACCGGTCGGACTCCTCGCGCCGCAACTCCTGCACTTCATCGAAAATGACTGTGTTCACAACACCTTTGAGGTGGTGTTGCCACTTGGCGAGCTTCGCGTAGTTCATCACGATCAGGTCGGCGGTCCGGCCGCGGCGCTGCAGCGAATGAATCGGGCCGTTACGGACCTCCACCGATGTCAGATCGGGATAGAACGTCTTGAGCTGTCGACGCCACTGCCGCGGCATCGCCCCGGTCAGGGTGACCGCGAGTGCCGGGCGGGCCTGCGGCTGCTCCAGCAGCGCCAGACTGGTGAACGTCTTACCCATCCCCAGTTCGTCGGCGACCAGCACCCCGCCGGTGGCCCACACCAGATCACGCGCGGCGCGCTGGTAGCCGCGCAGCGGGATCGACGGGGACACCCACCCAGGACCGCCGCCGGCCGCCAGAGGCTCACCGCCCAGCACCTGGGCGACCCTGCTCTCGGCTTGCCGGTGTTCGGCGGCCAGACTCCGCAGCCGGCGCCGGTCCTGCACGGTCGCGCTCATCGGCCACCGGTCGGTCAGCCACTCCAGATCACGGGCGACTTCCAGAGTGGCGCTCAAGGTGACGGTGCCCCGCGTGGTGGCATCCACGCGCGGGAAGATCCGCTTGATCCGGATCATCACATCCGGGGTCGCCTCGATCTCCCACATGCCCGCCGGCAACCACCGGTAACGGCCCACCGCCCGCGCGGTCACAGCGACAGCCCCGGACCTGGCAGCGCGACCCCGCGAACCGGCACCCCGAGGATCTCACCGGGCATCCCCGACAGCGACGACAACCGCGGCGTGGCCACCACGATCGCGCGCACCCGCCGATGACTGGCATAACGCGCGAGCTGTGACAAGACCGCCGACCCGCGGGCCCGCATCTTGACCTCGACGGCCACGCAACCCTCGATCAGGAAGTCGGGCCGGTCACGCGGCGAGAGCCGAAACTCCCTCTCGACGCGAAACCGGTTCTCGCGCAGCACCTGTTCGATACCGTCCTGCAGGGCCACCTCGCGCGCCGCGCGATAGATCCGCCCGGACAGCGCCGCCACGATGCGATCGGCGAGCACCCCGGCATCGCCGTGCGCCGTCGGCGAAACTTTGGGGGCGCTCACCGCAGCGGCCCCGCCGCGTCGGCGCCGAGGACATCGGTGTCGGTCAGTAGATGCGCCCACCGCGGGTCGACGTCGACGAAATCCAGATGCGCCGCCGCAGTCAAGGGCGACAGCGGGGTCTTCTTCGACAGCCGCGAGGGATGCCGAGGCTGACCGTCGGCGGTCCACCCCAGGCACGCCACCGTCCCGCCGGTGCGCCGGCAGATGTTCCACAGCCGGGTGGCCACCGACCGCGCCCGCACCGGATCGGCGTTGGAGCCCCACGCGAACACGATCACGTCGTGGCGCGCGGCCTCACGATCCAGATGCCGGTCGTTGTCCGGGCCCACCGGATCCGCCAACCGCGCCAGCCCCGTGGGGTCGGTCATCACCGCGGCACTCAAGTTGAGCAACGTCACCGCGTCATAACCGAACTGCTTGGCGAAATCCTTGTCGCGCTTGGTTGTTTGGTCGTCACGGTGCTCGTCGGCATCCGACGGGTTCAGCGAGACGAACATCAACGCGGGTCCAGGTCCCCACCGCCGGGTCAACCAGTACCGGTAGCTGCGGTCCGCGGAGAACTCCGCATCGCCGCGGGTGTGCGTCCACGAAGGCATATGCAGATCCAGCATCAACGTCATGACACGCCTCCCTTCTACGAAATCAACGGTGAATCAGGCGGTTTGAGCAGGCTGTGGACGCGAGCGCGCGTTGCGGGACCCGCCGCCGAAACTGCGG
>NZ_JBYCLA010000255.1:0-7715 GCF_057473665.1 Mycobacterium sp. TH-M25 | reverse complement strand
GTCGTTTCCGTTTCTGTCGGCGTGGACGCCGACACCCACACCTCAGACCATCTTGGTTCCGGGCCCGATGTACCACACCAACGGCTTCTCGCCGCTGACCTATCTGTTGGGCGGCGACAGATTGGTTGTGCTGGAAAAGTTCTCAGCGGCAAGGGTCGTGGATGCGATCGAGAACTACCGGATCACCAACTTCACCGCCACCCCGACCATGCTGTCCCGCATCGCCGCGCTACCCGATATACGCCGGCGGGATCTGTCCAGCATCGCGTGGATTTTGCAGGGCGCCGCGGTGATGCCACATACATTGCTGCGCACCTGGTTCGAATTACTCAGCCCTGAACAGGTCGTGATGGCGTATGGGATGACCGAGGGTCTGGGGCTGACCGCGCTGCGTGGCGACGAGTGGCTGGCGCATCCGGGCAGTGTCGGCCGCGGATTCCGCGACACCGAAGTGCGCATCCTCGACCAGCAGTGCCGGCCGGTGGATCGCGGCGAGCTCGGCGAGATATATCTACGGTCGCCGATGAGTGCCGGGTACCGGTATCTTGGCGGAGCGCCGCTACTGCCGTCGACGCCGGACGGGTTCCGCACCGCCGGCGACATCGGTCACGTCGACGAGGACGGCTACCTCTATATCGCCGACCGCCGCAGCGACATGATCATCACCGGTGGCGCGAATGTCTTTCCCGCCGAGGTGGAGTGCGCGCTCGCCGAACATGACGGCATCGCCGACGTGGTCGTCATCGGACTCGCCGACAGCGAGTGGGGCCGTCGAGTACACGCGGTGATCCAGCTTGCCGACAGCACGACGCCGCTGACCGAGCAAGACGTGATCGACTACGCCAAGACCCGGTTGGCCGCCTACAAGATCCCCAAGACGGTCGAAATCGTCGACCAGATTCCCCGGACGGCAGCAACCAAGGTCAACCGCTCAGCAATGGTCCAAGCCCGCGGTGGTTGAATCCCGGCGCAGCTGATGCCAGTGGCTGGCTAACCTGCGGCCTCGCCGAGCAGGTCGCGCAGCGGACGCACCCGCATTTCGGAGCCGACGATCAGGTCAGGCGGAAAGCGACGGTAGTGCAGCAGCTCTGCGTAGATCCGGGCAGGATCGTCGACGTTCAGGCCCATCCCGGCGAGATATTGCAGCCGCATGCTCATATCGTCGTTGATATCCGCGCCGGCCAGCCATGGTGCCAAATCCGCGGCGCGACCGGCGTAAGTCGCGAGAACATCGGCCGCGTTGCGAAAGTTCACCGCAGTCATGGATTGTGTGACGCGCCCGTAATCGGTACGGCTCCAACGATCCTGCAGCGCATCGATGTTCAGCTCGAGTGGTTCGACCTGGCCCATCAACACCAAGTCGATCCCGCGCCCGTCGACGGTGTTGCCCCACACTGTACCGTTCGGGAAGACGTCGAAAAACGTTGCCAATTCACTTTTCACCGTGGCGACGTCGCTCTCATACAGGGGAACCCACTGCGTGACGATGCCGCCGGGCATCAGGTGCTCCTTGACGAGCTGAAAGTATTGCTTTGAGTACAGCGAAGACGTGCCTTTGACCCATGGATGGATCGGGTCTGACGTGATGACGTCGAATTTTTCCTTCGACGTCAGGATGAGGTGGCGCGCGTCGTCGTAACGGATCGTCGTGCGTCGGTCGGTCGTGACGCCATAATTCTCTCGCCGAAAGTATCTGTCGGCGGCCGGCGGGACCAACGGCTCGAGCTCGCAGATCGTGATTTTCTGCACTGCCGGATCGAGCACGAAGGAGCCCGCGGTAACGCCCGCTCCGAGACCGACCACCAAGACGGACTTGGGATCCGGGTGGAACAGCGCAGGAAGGTCGCCGAGCATTCGCTGCAGGCGCATGTCTCGCGGATCGGTCGATGCTTCCACTTTGCCTGCGACGTGAAAATAGCGGTTGCCGTCGGGCGGTTCGGAAATCACCACCGAATAGTTACGGCCTTCCCCGACATACAGCGCGCGTCCGGGGCTTGATTGCAGGAGCATCCGCCTCCCGTAGGCGATGGCAAGCCACGGGACCGGTGCAACGTTGGCGACCATCCAGATAATGGCGACCACCGATGCGGCAGTCGCGATCACCCTGCTACTGCCGCACCGGCGGGCACTCGGCGCAACAGCAACCAGACCCGACACAGCAGACACCGCGATGAGCAGGCGCTGGCAATCTTGCGTCCCGACCCAGGGAATCAGCACGATGCTGAAGGCCAGCGCTCCGCAGAGCCCTCCCACAGTGTTTGCGAAATATACTCTGCCGACCAGCTTTCCAGGCTCTGCACTGGACCCTGCGAGGGCCGCCAGGGCCAACGGGAAACTTGCACCCCACAGGCAGGCCGCCGGAAAAACCGCCCACATGCATCGCATGACGTCGACCTGGAAATTGAACACGGCACTCTTGGCAAGCAGCGGATCGATCGGCCAGTTGGGTAGCGCCTCCGCCAGCGTGTAAGCGGTCCACGCGATCGCAGCAGCAAGCAGGAGCTGGCAGGCCCCGAGCGCGACACGAGCATCTTTCAGGTGGCGCGCGAGATGGGATGTGACGCCGCCACCAAGGCCCAGACCCGCCAGGAACACCGCGAGAATGATGGAGAACGTATAGACAGTCGCGCCGAGCATAACCGAAAGTAGCCGCGTCCAAACGACTTCTGCGCCCAGGGCGGTCAACCCGGAGAGCCCGATCGCAACATACCCGGAGCGTCGCGCCAGCGGCGTCCGCGAAGCGTTCTGTGTCGGCGTTGCGGCGGGGCGACTCGGCTCGTAGTGGGTCCGCCTCGATAGGGCATAGCTGAGACAGGCAATGGTCGTGTTGATGGCGACGGCGACGTAGGTGGCCATCGCCATGTCGTAGACCCGGAGAAGCCAAAAGCCTGCGAGCAGGCATCCGCACACGGCGCCGACGATGTTGCCGCCGTAGAAATAACCGAGCCGGTAGGCGCCGTCCGGTGACGCTGATTCGACGTAACGGGCTATCGCAGGAAAAGACGCGCCGATCAACAGGGTCGGCGGGAGCAGGCATGCCGCCGCAACCGAAGTACGCAGCAGCAGTCCGGGCAAGCCGCTGCCGCCGACGGCGGCGTAGATGTGATCGAGTAGCGGCAGAGCTGACAGCACGAGAAGACCACAGCCGCCGATCCCGGCTTCGACGATCGCGTACACGCGCAGAGGATGCACGCGCGCGGAGACGCAGTGGGGCAGCAGCAGGCTGCCAAGGCAGATGCCGCCCATATAGGTGCCGAGCAGGACGCCGAGCGAGACCGCCGATGATCCGACAATCAGCTGCAGCAGCTGGAGCCAGACGATCTCGTAGATCAACGCAGCGCATCCGCTGACGGTGAACATGGCCAGTAACAGCGGAAAATGGGCTCGATGCGGCGGTAGGGTTTCGGCCACCTGGCCGACCGAGGTTTCCAGCGCGTTTTCCGACATAGGGTCAGTGTCGCAAAGCAGCCCACGTCACGCGGTGCGCGTTCGACGGGCCACCGAGCTCAGCAGTGATCGGCGAGGGCGCGGTAACTTCATTCTCACAGCGCAACAAGCGTGGGACCGAGGAGAGGCGCAATGACCGCAGGCATCGAAGGCGACGAGGCCGCACCGACGACGCGGGATGCGCGCTTCATCAAGACCGCCGTCGAGATCCTTCGCGAGACCGGTCGCACCGACTTCACCGTGCAGGAAGTCGTCGCGCGCTCCAAAACATCGCTACGCGCCTTTTACCAACACTTCAGCAGCAAGGACGAACTACTGATTGCTCTATTGGAGCGGACGATGGCACAGTCGAGCCGAGCTTGGCGCGCCGAGACCGCCGGACTGGCCAGCACCGCGGCGATCAAACTGATCATCGACCGGATCAGCGCGGAGCCCGAGTCGAGCACCCAGGACAGCCTCAACCGGGCGATGAATCTGTACAACCAGCACTTGTCCGAAACCAGGCCCCGCGACTACGCCCGCGTGCTCTCCCCCTTGCACGATCTGCTGCGCGACGTCATCCAACGCGGCATCGGCGAAGGCGTGTTCCGGCCCAATCTCGACACCGGGCCCGCCGCCGCGATCGTCATGCAGACCATCGTGGGCGCCCTGCGATTGCATTGGCTGGGAGCCGAATTGACCGGTGCACCGATCGACGCCGCACGTCTGTACGACTTCTGCGTGCGGGCCTTGGGCGCCGACGCGACGGTCCGACCGGAAACCCCGACGTTGGCCGAGCTGTTCAACCAGATCGGCATGCGGCCGGGTGCTCGCAACGGCGAGTTCGCGATGACGATTCCGGTCAGTCCACAGGTGGTCAACACCTCCGGCACCTTGCAGGGCGGCCTGATCGCCACGCTGATCGACGTGGCCGGCGGGCAATTCGGCCTAGGTTATCTGCAGGACGGCACCACGATGACCACCGCCGACATGAACATCCGCTACCTGCGCCCGATCCGTCAGGGCACCGCTTACGCGGTGCCGCGGCTGTTGCGCGGCGGTCGGCGCGCATTGGTCATGCAAGTCGACGTCCTGTCTGACGAGGACGGCGACGACGCGCTGCTCGCCTCGGCGACGGTCAACTTCGCCGTCATCGACGGAACGACACCGATGCTGCCGGACTGGTCGTCCACCTGAGCGCGGGTATCAGCCCGCAAACGCGGTGGTAACGTCATTACCACCCAGTGAGAAGCCCCGCCTCTGCAGGAGATCGCCATGCCGTCTCGCCAGCTTTCGTTCCCGGTCTTCGACGCCGACAACCACATGTACGAGCCGCAGGAAGCGCTGACCAAATTTCTTCCGGACAACCGCAAACGCGTCATCGACTACGTTCAGGTCCGCGGCCGCACCAAGATCGTGGTGCGCGGCCACATCAGCGAATACATCCCGAACCCGACCTTCGAGGTCGTCGCCCGCCCGGGTGCGCAGGAGGACTATTTCCGCAACGGCGCACAGGGTAAGAGTTACCGGGAGATCCTCGGCGAGCCAATGAAAGCCATCCCCGCGTTCCGGGAGCCGGCCGCGCGGCTGGAAATGATGGACGAACTCGGCATCGACTACGCCCTGATGTTCCCGACCCTGGCCAGCCTGGTCGAGGAGCGCATGAAGGACGACCCGGAGATGACCCACGACGTCATCCACGCGCTCAACCAGTGGATGTACGAGCAGTGGACGTTCAACTACTCCGACCGCATCTTCGCCACCCCGGTGATCACCTTGCCCATCGTCGACCGTGCGCTCGAAGAACTCGAATGGTGTCTGGAGCGCGGCGCCCGTACCGTGCTGGTCCGCCCGGCGCCGGTGCCCGGCTTCAAGGGCAGCCGGTCCTTCGGCCTCGAGGAGTTCGACCCGTTCTGGCAGGCCTGCGTCAAAGCCGGCATCCCGGTCTCGATGCACGCCTCGGACAGCGGCTACTCGGAGTTCGCCAACGTGTGGGAGCCGGGCGACGAGTTCCTGCCATTCAAGCCGACGGCGTTCCGCAGCTTTGCGATGGGCCACCGGCCGATCCTGGACGCGATGGGCGCGCTGGTGTGCCACGGCGCACTGTCACGCAACCCCGAGCTGCGTATCCTGTCTATCGAGAACGGCGCCGACTGGGTGCCGGACCTGTTCAAAGGCCTGCAGGGTGTCTACAAGAAGATGCCGCAGTCCTTCCTCGAGGACCCGGTGCAGGCGTTCAAGCGCTGTGTCTACATCACCCCGTTCTGGGAGGACCGCTTCACCGAGATCGTCAACATGGTCGGCACCGACCGGGTGCTGTTCGGATCCGACTGGCCGCACCCCGAGGGCCTGAAGGATCCGATCAGCTTCGTCGACGAGCTCAAAGACTTCGGCGACGAGGACGTCGCCAAGATCATGGGCGGCAACCTGATGGAACTGATGAAGGTCGCCAAGCCGGTCGGCGCGTAGCGCTCAGGCTTCGAGCCGGGCACGGACGGCGGCGAGACGTTCGGCGAGTTCGGTTTCGTCGATGAGCCCGCGTCGCACCAGCGAGTGCGCCAACGCGACCAACCGGTTCTCCGGGTACGGCAGTTCGGCGTACAGCGTTGCCGACAGCGCGTCTTCTTGGTCGCGCTGCTCGGTGCCGGGTAGTACTGTGCCGCAGCCACTTCGGTCAAGCCCGTCGCATATCCCGTCGAGGCTCGTCGTCCAGGGCGGCAGCGGATTGTCGACGCCGTACTTGGCGGCCAAGCGACCCCAGACCTGATTGCGTGCGACGATGCTCGACAACGTCGCGATCGGGTCGCCCTCAGGACTCACGGGTTCACCGGATGGACCGCCGGGCGGGTGCGGGTCACCGCATTGGTCGTCACACCGACCTTGGGCAGCGCGACTCCGATCAGACAGTCGCGGGTGATGATCTCGACCAGCTGATCCTCGGTCCAGCCCTCGGTGCCCTCGGGACGCACCGGCATCACCATGAAGCGGTGCTTCTGGTTGGAATCCTCGACTCGGACCTCGACGTCCTCGGTCAGGTATAAACCGAACTCCGCGAGCACTTGTCGTGGCCAGCGCACAATACGACGGCGAAAGTTGGGCGTGCGATACCACTCCGGTGAGTTGCCCAGAATCGGACGTGGATAACACGAACACAGCGTGCACACGATGACGTGGTGCAGCGTCGGCGTGTCTTCCAGCACGTGAAACGCCGTGAAATCACTGGGCGTCCCGAAACCGGTGGGTTGCAGCCAGTCGACCCCGACTTCCTTGCTGGCGGCCATCGGATCACCGAGAACCAGCTTCTTGAACTCCGCGTCGAGCCACGCTCGCGCCACCAGATGAGCGGCAGGTGTGGGACCGATCTGCTCGGCGAATTCGGTGAAGTGGCGGTGCTCCTCAGCAGTGAAAATGCCTTTCTCGATGCATAATTCGCGAAGCGCGATCTCCAGGACTTCGAAGTCGGTGATCTCATCCACCATGGGCGCGGCCGTGCGGTCATGGTCGTGGTGGTGATCGGTCACGATGCGACCTCCAGCCATCGCTCGGGAATCTCGGTCTGCAGGGTGTCCTTTGCGGGACCGGTGTAGTTGTGCCACAACTCAGTCATGGTGAACCGCACGATGTAGAACCATTCGGGCTTCTGGTCCGGCCCATTCCAAGTCTCGTCCTCGGCGGCCGGGCTTTCATAGGAGACGACCGCGACCTCCCCCGTCGCGCCACGCACATACTCTTGCGTGCGGGTGTAGAGCAGCACGGGAAGCTCTCGCACCACGACCTTGTCGCCAACCTTGAACTTCGGCTCGCCGGCCTGTCCGGCGAACACTTGCGGGTCGCCCTTGCCGACGGCGTGCGTGTGGTGCCGGTTGCGTTTAACCGTGGACGGGTCGCCTTCGAACTTGGGCTCGGCCGCCAAGGGCTTTCCACCCAAGCCGCCCGCGTACCGTGCCTTGACCTCGGCCATGCGTTCAGCCAATTCACTCAGGCTGATGTGGTGTTTTTCAGCGAGGACACGCGCGACGGCCAGCAGCCAGCGTCCGTAGTACGGAAGCCCGAGGTAGATCGTGCGACCGACGTCGACATTGCCCATCCGCCGTCGCTCCTCGGACAACCAGATTCCACGCCAGCCGAGAACTTCACACGTGACGTAGGTGTTTTCCTCCCACACCTCATACTGCTTGTTCTCGAACTCGATCGGGGCATCCGGCTCACCACCGACATCGTGCGGGGTCTTCGTGTAGGCCCTAAATCGTTCGTGATCAACGAGATCCGGCGTCGGCGCATCAGGCAAC
>NZ_JBYCLA010000254.1:0-5845 GCF_057473665.1 Mycobacterium sp. TH-M25 | reverse complement strand
GAGGCGGGCCATCTGACGAGGCGGGCATTGAGCGGACAGCAGCGGTGCCGGACGACGGGAGTACCGCTGTGCAGATGACTCGTTGGCCGCTCGCTGCCGGGTCCGTGACAGCAGTACTGGCCGGACTCATCACCTCACCGCATACGCCGACGGCTCAGTGGTGCGCGGCGGTGGAGCGAGCATCGTGGTTGCCGGAACCTACTGCACACTGACGACAATCGGCCATGGCAACGCCGGTGATATGGTCGGATTCACCGCCGCGAGTTGCGGCGGACCCGGCTCCCAGGTTGTGGCCGAAGGCGGCGAGAACCATGGAACTGTAGGGACCGTGACCGCCGCCGCCGACGACTTGGACTATGCGGTGATCAAGTTCGACCCGGCCAAGGTGGGTCCGACCGCCAACTTCGCCGGTTTCGCGATCAACGGCATCGGTCAGACCCGAGCAACTTTGGACAGCCGGTCTGCACACAAGGCGGCGCTACTGGTTTCAACTGCGGTGCCTTCAGGTTTGGAGGCCCAAGACCAGGGTTCGTCGCGGCGGTCATGCCGGCGTGGCAACCAGGCGACGACGGGGCACCGGTCACCGTTGACAGTCAGCTGGTCGGCATGACCCGCAAGGGCTACACCAATTATCTCGACCCGATTCCGATTAATGGAATGAGGTCAAATATCGGCTTCACCTTGTTCAGCGCGATCCTGAACGACACGAACGCCAGGGGCGGTCCAGGCGTGGGGTTTTCACCGATCCCGGCTTGACCCGCTACTCGCCGACGGTCTGCGACGGCCACTAGCGGGGGGCATCAGCCGGACTAGAACGTGTTACAGTTTTGTATGCGTACTCCGCTTTCACAAAGTCTGAATATCGAGTTTCCGATCTTCGCCTTCACGCACTGCCGTGATGTCGTCGTCGCGGTGAGTAAGGCCGGCGGATTCGGCGTCCTGGGGGCGGTCGGCTTCACTCCCGAGCAGCTCGAGATCGAGCTGACGTGGATCGACGAGAACATCGGCGATCATCCGTACGGCGTCGACATCGTCATCCCGAACAAGTACGAGGGCATGGACTCACACCTGTCGGCAGAAGACCTGGCTGAGTCGCTGCGCAAGATGGTGCCGCAGGATCACCTCGACTTCGGCAAGAAGATCCTCGCCGACCACGGCGTGCCGGTCGAGGACAGCGACGGCGACACCCTGCAGTTACTGGGCTGGACCGAGGCGACGGCCACGCCACAGGTCGAAGTGGCGCTTAAGCACTCGAAGGTGAAAATGATCGCCAACGCGCTCGGCACCCCGCCGCCGGAGATGATCAAACACATCCATGACGCCGGGCTGAAGGTGGCGGCGTTGTGCGGCTCTCCCTCGCAGGCCCGCAAGCACGCCGATGCCGGCGTCGACATCATCATCGCCCAGGGCGGCGAGGCCGGTGGGCACTGCGGCGAAGTGGGTTCGATTGTGTTGTGGCCGCAGGTCGTCAAGGAAGTCGCCCCGGTCCCGGTTCTCGGTGCGGGTGGTATCGGCAGCGGTCAGCAGATCGCCGCGGCCCTGGCACTGGGCTGCCAGGGTGCGTGGACGGGCTCGCAATGGCTGATGGTCGAGGAATCCTCGAATACCCCGGTGCAGCAGGCCGCGTACATCAAAGCCGGTAGTCGCGACACCGTCCGCAGCCGGTCATTCACCGGTAAGCCGGCCCGGATGCTGCGCAACGACTGGACCGAAGCCTGGGAGGCGCCGGACAACCCGAAGCCGCTCGGAATGCCCTTGCAGTACATGGTGTCCGGCATGGCGGTGCGAGCCACCAACCGCTACCCGAACGAATCCGTCGACGTTGCGTTCAACCCGGTCGGCCAGGTCGTCGGGCAGTTCGCCAAGGTCGAGAAGACCTCGACCGTCATCGAACGCTGGGTTCAGGAGTATCTGGAAGCGACCAACCGGCTCGACGAGTTGAACGAAGCCGCCGCGGTCTAGTCACTCGTCGTCGGCAGCGCTGGTGAAGACCTCTTTGGTCCGCTCGACCGCGTACGTGGCGATGTCCAGCGAATTGTGGATGATATCGCCTGTGCCCCCGGCGATATCGCCCTTGATGATGTGGCTGGCGTTCTCGACGATGTCCGACGACCGCTCGACGGCGTTCGTCACGATGTCGCGGGCGGCGTCGATGGCGTCTTTCGGCTTGAAGGCCATGGCTGTCTCCTGAGTTTTAGGGGAAGTGGGTGATGCTGGTGTCGGACGGGAATCCGCCGCCCTGACCGTTCGGGGCCCCGCCGCCGGTCAGCTGACCGATCTGCCAACCGTGTTCGGTGCAGAGCATGGGCTGCCCGTCGGGCGACTGGGCCGATGACCCGCGCGGGTTGTCGCACTTGGCGCCGACTTGCTGAACTCCGTAGAGCGGATAGGTGATGACCCAGTACCCCGTCTGCGCTGCCGGGAACTGGTTGATGATGAAATGGCAGGCTTCGGCCTGACCACCGGGGCCCCGCCCGAAGATGAATCGTTCGTAGTTGTCGCACGGTGCACCGAGTGACGCGTCGTAGTTCATCCCGGGTACGTCGCCGTCGTAGTGCCCGGCATCGGCAAGGGCGACCGGCGCCAGGCCGACAGCAGCACCGGTGACCACCCCGGCGACGAACATTTCGCGAATCATGATCCACCTTCGGTAGTGCGTCACTGGGCCATTTCTCCTGTGACCTGCAGGCAAGCATAGTCAGTACCGCCGCCGCCACAAGGCCGTTTCGCGCAGCGATCGACAGGCCGGTATGTGCAGATCAGGACGCCGGCCGCGGTCGTCGCCGAAACGAGGTGGAGTGGGCGGGCGCTTGCACCACGTCGTCGGGGCTGATGCAGTCGCTGACAACCATGCACATCAGTGTGGCCTCCATGTCGGTGGCTTCTCCTGGCATGAGGCCAGACCGGCAGTGACGTCGAAATCAGCTGAAGGGCTGGCGAGAACACGTTCCAATCTGGTGTCGGGCAATCCTTGCAGAGCCGTTCCATCTCGGCCGTCGCGGTGCTTTACTGAGCCAGAACGCGTCATGTCCAAGTCGTTTTTCCGAAGCCGTTTTCCTAGGAGTGCCACTGATGCCGACTCCGAATCTTCCTGCCGGATTCGATTTCACTGATCCCGACGTCCACGCCAAACGCCTACCGGTGGAAGAACTCGCCGAACTGCGGCGGACGGCACCGATCTGGTGGAACGAGCAGCCGCTGGGCGCGGGCGGATTCGACGACGGTGGTTTCTGGGTGGTGTCCAAACACAAGGACGTCAAGGAGATTTCGCGACGCAGCGATGTGTTCTCCAGCCTGCAGAAGACCGCGCTGCCCCGCTACAAAGACGGTACGGTCGGCGAGCAGGTCGAGCGGGGCAAGTTCGTCCTGCTGAACATGGATGCACCACAGCACACGCATCTGCGCAAGATCATCTCGCGTGGCTTCACACCGCGCGCCGTGGAGCGTCTTCGCGACGACCTCCGGGAGCGGGCCCGACAGATCGTGGAAACCGCGGCGGCGCACGGATCCGGCGACTTCGTCGAGCAGGTGTCGTGCGAGCTCCCGCTGCAGGCCATCGCCGGACTGTTGGGTGTGCCGCAGGAGGACCGGATGAAGTTGTTCCACTGGTCCAATCAGATGGTGGGTGACCAGGATCCGGAGTTCGCCGGCAACGACGCCATCGACGCCTCGATCCAATTGATCATGTACGCCATGCAGATGGCCGCCGACCGGACTGCCAACCCCGGCGAGGACATCGTGACCACGCTGGTCAAGGCCGACGTCGACGGCCACAAACTCTCCGACGACGAATTCGGGTTTTTTGTCATCCTGCTCTCGGTCGCCGGCAACGAGACGACCCGCAACTCGATCACCCAGGGCATGATGGCCTTCACCGACTTCCCCGACCAGTGGGAGCTCTACAAGAAGGAGCGTCCCGCCACTACCGCCGATGAGATCGTGCGGTGGGCCACCCCGGTGACGTCGTTCCAGCGGACCGCGCTGCAGGACTATGAGTTGTCCGGAGTGCAGATCAAGAAGGGTCAGCGCGTCCTCATGGTCTACCGGTCAGCCAATTTCGATGAAGAGGTCTTCGAGGACCCGTTCGCCTTCAACATCCTGCGCGACCCTAACCCGCACGTCGGCTTCGGCGGCACCGGCGCGCACTACTGTATCGGGGCCAACCTGGCGCGGATGACGATCGACCTGATGTTCAACGCGATCGCCGACGTCATGCCCAACCTGGAGTCGACCGGAACTCCCGAACGACTGCGCTCGGGGTGGCTGAACGGCATCAAGCACTGGCAGGTCGATTACCACAGCGATGCCTCGGCCAAATGCCCTGTCGCGCAGTAGGCTACGGCTATGTCGTCACATAAAGCGGTCCAGGTCAAGTCCGCGGGCGCACCGCTGGAGCTCGTCGACGTCGAGACCAGGCCACCGGCGCGCGGAGAAGTGCGGATCAGCGTCAAGGCCTGCGGCATCTGCGGCACCGACGCCCATTTTGTCGCCGGTGACGCCCCAGGCCTGTCGTGGCCACTGACCCTGGGGCACGAGATAGCGGGCACGATCGCCGAAACCGGGCCGGGTGTCGGAGAATTCGCGGTCGGTGATCGCGTTTCCGTTGGCTGGTTCGGCGGCAACTGCAACCACTGCGCGCAGTGCCGCAAGGGGCAGTTCATCCACTGTGTGAACGGCAAGGTCCCGAGTTGGCACTACCCGGGTGGCTACGCGGAGTCGGCAACCGTTCCGGCCACCGCGCTGGCGCGGATCCCCGCGGAGCTTTCCGACGTCGAGGCCGCGCCGATGGGCTGCGCGGGAGTGACGACCTACAACGCGCTACGACACACCAGGGCGCTGCCCGGCGACCGGGTGGCGATCCTCGGTGTCGGTGGGCTCGGTCACCTGGGAATTCAGTTCGCCCGCGCAATGGGTTTTCAGACCATCGCGATCAACCGCGGGACCGCCAAGAAAGCGGACGCGCTCAAGCTGGGCGCGCACCACTACATCGACGCGACCGACGGCGACGTCTCCGATGCCTTGAACGACCTCGGCGGGGTTGCTGTCGTGTTGGGTACCGCAGGGGCGTCCCAGGCGATGGCCGCGACCGTCGGCGGGTTACTGCCTAGAGGCGAGCTCCTCGCCATCGGCGCTGCCTCCGAGTCGCTGCCGATCAGCCCAATGCAGCTGATCTCCCCGGGTCTGAGCATCGTCGGCCACCCCTCCGGCACGGCCAGCGAAATCGAAGACACGATGCAGTTCGCGGTGCAGACCGGCGTGCGCGCGTGGATCGATGAGCTGCCGCTGGCGCAGGCCGCCGACGGCTATGCCGCGCTGAAAGAGGGCCGGGCTCGCTACCGGACCGTCCTGACGGTGTGATGCACGACGACGTTGCCGACTGGAGCTTCGACGGCTCCGACGGTGACGTGCTGATCCGTACCGGTGTCGCTGGTCCGGCGGCGGCGATGGGACATCGGCTGACCCTCGCGATGCGGGGCTGGCGGGCGACGACGAGATGGGATGCCGACGAACCGGTGTCCGCGGAGTTGACCGTCGAGGTCGGGTCGCTGGAAGTCGTCCGCGGCGAAGGCGCCGTCACGCCACTGTCCGGCCCGGAGAAGATCCTGGTGCGCCGTAACGCGTTGCGATCACTAGACGTCAAACGGCATCCGCGAATCACATTCGTCGCCAAGGCGATTGAGAAAAGCGGCGACGGCTACCGGTTGATCGGGACATTGACCATCCACGACGTCTCCCGACCGCAGATCGTCGATCTGCGCACCGAAGATCTAGGCGGGCACTGGCTGCTTTCCAGCGAAACCACGGTCCGGCAATCGGATTTCGGCGTCAAACCGTACTCACAACT
>NZ_JBYCLA010000253.1:0-6632 GCF_057473665.1 Mycobacterium sp. TH-M25 | reverse complement strand
CCGGCAGGGTCAGCTCGCTGCTCGCGACGAACCCACCCAGTTGTCTGTTACGTTCCAACAGGGCGACGGTCCAACCGGCACGCCCCAACTCAGCGGCTGCCACCATGCCGTTGATCCCTGATCCGACGACGATAGCGTCGACCTCGCTATTCACCCGAAGCTCCCGCAGCCGCTCTATCTAGTGACACTCTAGGCAACGGTAGAGACAAACATCCTAGGAAACTATCCGATTAGCGCAGTCACAACGCTTGCGTTTCATGGATAGCTCTCGAAATTGAGTTTACGTATGCTACACCTCGCAGCTGATCGCTGTTGCGGCGATCACCGTGGGCAGAAGGGCCGCCAAATGACCACACAGGCAGGCGATCTCGTCGGTATATCGCCTACCGACACCCGAAGCGTGGCCACGGTCGGTCTAGGCGCTGTCAACGTGCTGACGTTGCCCAATGCAGCCGCCTTGATCGACGACATAGGTGAGGTCGGGGCCAAACCGGTTGTAGGCCATGCCGCCAGGCGGATCCTCATAACATCGACCGACATGAAATGAGATAGATGATGACAGTGGATTTCCGATACCCCCAGAAGCGTACGAGAAGGGAAACCCCGTGACGACGGACCAGCTAGTGCGGCAGTATATTTCAGGCACATGGCGTGAAGGCCACGGTGAGAAGATTCTCGTTGACCGTAATCCGTTCAGCGGCGGGACTATTGCGGAGTTTCGTTGCGCCGCCATCAACGATATTGATGAAGCGTATCGAGCAGCTGCAGATGCGCAAACGATTTGGTCGGAAATCAACCCGTACGAACAGCGAACGGTATTCGAGAACGCAGCACGGATCGTTGAGGAGCGCCGTTCGGAGATCACTGAGTTAATCGCTACCGAGTTGGGCGGGACCGCGCTAAAGGCAGAATTCGAAATCGGGCTTGTTATCGACAACCTCAAGGAGGCCGCTACCCTGCCCCTACGCGTGCAGGGCAGCATTTTACCGTCACCCGTACCCGATACCGAGAACTACGTATATCGTCGGCCGCTCGGGGTTGTCGCCGTTATCAGCCCATTCAACTTTCCGTTTTTTTTGAGCATGAAGTCAGTTGCGCCGGCATTGGCTACGGGCAATGGTGTCGTCCTGAAGCCGCACGAAGAAACACCGGTGGTCGGTGGTACGTTGATAGGATCGATCTTCGAAGAAGCGGGTCTTACGCCTGGGTTGCTGAACGTCACTGTGTTCGAAGTCCCGGCCATCGGCGATTACTTCTTAGAGCATCCGGTTCCCAGAGCATTGCTATTCACCGGTTCCACCGTGGTCGGCCGCCACGTTGCCGAGGTTGCCGGGAGGACCTTAAAGAAAGTCATTCTAGAGCTTGGTGGCAGTAGTGCGTTCATCATATGCGAGGACGCTGACCTTGACTATGCTGTCGACTCCGCTATTTTCAGCCGGTTCGCCCATCAGGGTCAGATTTGTATGTGTGCGAACCGCATCATGGTTCACTCCAGCATCGCCGATGAGTTCAAACAACGCTTCACCGAGAAGGTTGCAGCTTTGACTGTGGGCGACCCCACCAGGGAAGAAACGGTCATAGGTCCGCTTATCAACAATCGACAGGCTGAGTTGCTTGAGGCCAAAATTGACGCTGCAGTCAAATCCGGGGCGCAGCCGCTACTCCGGGGCGAAAGAGACGGTAATCTGTTGTCACCGGTTGTATTGGCGAACGTTTCGGTCCACGACGACATTACCCGTGAAGAACTGTTCGGCCCGGTCGTGATGATCATGGATTTCGATAGCGACGAACAAGCGATCACCATGGCAAATACGAGTGACTACGGTCTCAGCGGCGCGGTGCATACACGGGACCTCACTCGGGGTGTCCAAATCGCGCGTCGTATAGACACGGGCATGGTACACGTGAATGACACCACCATTGCGGATGAACCCATCGTCCCATTTGGCGGCGAGAAAGAGTCCGGCATCGGTCGCCTGAATGGCCAATCGAGTATTGACGAGCTGACGACGACGCAGTGGGTGTCGGTGAACCACGGGCGGAGGATCTATCCGTATGAGTAGAGCAACTCCATGTCGCCCGGACCACCTAACTGCGGTGATGGCACAGCTTCGACCGAACGGGGTGGTCGGGGTCATGGCACAAATGGCGGCTAGATATTTGATGCCGCCCGGCCGGTGTTTTTGTAACGTAAATTTCTGGATGAGAAGGGCCAGTGAAAATGAATATGCATAGGCAGCACGGCGTTGTGATTATTTATAGAGCAAAAATCGCGTGGGTGTAACGGGAGGAGATTTTGACATGAGTAGTTCCGCGAGTACCTATACAGATGCACGCCGAATTGGGGTAATGTCAACCCTTCTCATCGTCGGTATATCACTTTTGATCGCTGCCCTAGTCGACTCGGCGACGTTCACCGGACCGGTCGGGACTTTTTTTCTCTCATGGCTGCCAGCCCAAGCCGTGCTCACCGGCATCTGGGCGCACCGCTCTGACCGGCTAGCCGTACCGCAGCCGATCCGCGGCGTGATTTTAGCCATTGCCGCGGGTGTCATTGCCGCTATAAATGAGGTCGTCTGTGTCAACACCGTCGGAGGAGGGAGAGGAACCAGTACGCCGCAGATCGCGATGTTCAGCATCGTCGTTGTGGTTGCCACGTTCTGGCTCGCTGTAATTTTCGATGGCTGGCCCTTCAAGAAAATCGCCAACGACGTCGTGGCCGCGGCTACTTTGCTACTCAGCAGCTACGCGGTCGCGCTTGGCCTCTACTATGCCCTGTTCGACTTCAGTTTCCTACCGCCCCATGCCCAGATCCCCCACACCCCGACAGGTCTGTTCAACGCATGGTATATATCCGGCTTTCTCGTCACCGCGATCAGTGGGATGTTCCTGCCGCCCGCGTTCGGATTCTTGGGATTAGACCGCCTCCACCAACCGGTGCGTGGTCTCTTTTGGACCGCGCTATGTTTGGTCTGGGCCACGGTGCTGTTCGGGGTCGGCATCGGGGTACGCCACGCTGATCCAGTCGCGTTCATTGTTTGGGTTCCGATCCCGCTCCTGTTTGGTGGGCTGATCGTCCTTGTCGTCTTCCACGACTCGCTGCTTGGCGGACCACCGCAGCGGTTGCTGCTTCGCGGGGTATTAAACGTATTGACCATGGCTATTCTCGGTAGCGTCCTAGTGTGGATCTACCAGCTCGTCGGCCATGGCGCCGTCCACCCTCCGTTATTATGGGGACCGCCTACCTACCATGGACAGGTGTGGGTCGCCACCGCAACACTGTCCTTTACCTTTCCCTTGCTGGCCACTCACGCCGACTTTTTCAACCATTGGCCGCTCCGGGCGCGCGAAGTAGCTCGGCTAGATCCGGCACAGTCGGAAAGTGAGCCAAGTTCGGCGTGAGGGGTCAGGCGGTTGGTTGGTTCTAGCCCGCGAATAGTGCTTCGGCTGAGGGCTTCGGGGGCGTTGTTGTAGGCGCGAGAAGGCGACCGCGGTTCTGGCGCGCCGGTGTGGTCGGCGAGTGCACCAAGCCGGTGGTCAGGAGTCGGTCATGCACTCAGGTCAAGAAGTGGGCAATGTGCAGGCCGGGGCGGTCACGGATAGCGGTGGTTGTGCGGGGCCGCGGGTGATCAGGCTGGGGGATTTGACTCGACGCAGGTCATAGGGCAACACCATAGGTGATCTGGAGATGGAGGTTCGGTGCTGAATTTTGGAGCCTTACCACCGGAAATCAACTCAGGAAGAATCTATTCTGGCTCGGGATCCGGATCGTTGGTGGCCGCAGCTGCAGCCTGGGACGCACTGGCGGCCGAGTTGTCTACTGCCGCAGCCGGGTACGGCTCCTTGATTTCGGAGTTGACGGGCAACCGGTGGATGGGGCCGGCGTCAATATCGATGGCTAGGGCGGTGGCACCGTACGTGGCATGGCTGCACAACACAGCGGCCAAGGCCCAGCAAGCCGCTGCGCACGCCAAGGCAGCGGCGGCGGCCTACGATTCGGCGTTCGCGATGACGGTCCCCCCGGCGATGATCGCCGCTAACCGCAGCCTCTTGTCGGCGCTGATCGCAACGAATTTCTTCGGACAGAACATCCCAGCGATCGCGGCCACTGCACTCGATTACAGCGAAATGTGGGAGCAGGATGCCGCTGCGATGTATGTCTACGCGAACTCTGCGGCGAGCGCATCTACACTGACTCCGTTTCGTGCGCCCCCACAGACCACCAACCCAAGCGGCCTGGTTGCGCAGACCGCGGCGATCACCCAAGCCACGACCGGACACGCGCAGATGTTGCCGGCGTTGCTGTCCGCGATTCCGCAAGCACTGCGCAGCATGGCGACGCCCGTGTTGTCCGCATCAGCGGCCCCACCTTCGCTGTCCCACATGCTGTTCAATGTCACGTTGGGGCCGCTGTCGCCGGTGAATTTCGCGTCCGGGCCCGCCAGCGGCGAACTCGAGGGTCTATTGATGTACTCGATGGCTCAAACCGGGGTGAATTTCTCGAAGATATACCCCGCGTTCATGGACTCCCTGCCGGCCTCCCTAGCGAGCGGAGCTGGCTCCGAAACGACGTTGGCCAGCTGGACAGCGCCCGCGCAGGTGTCGGCGAATATGGGCCGTGCCGCTTTGGTCAGCAACATGTCGGTGCCGCAGAGTTGGGTTTTGGCCGCCCCGGAAATCACACCGGCCGCCGTGCTTTTGCCATCGTCAAGCCCGACGGCAGCCGTAGCGGCGATCACCGACGCTGAAGAGGGGAGCCTGTTCGGCGACATGGCGCTCTCCGGTTTGGCGGGTCGAGCGATCGCCGGCACGGGTGCTCAAACTGCTCGATCTGCGAAGATGACAAGTGGCGATACCCCGGCCGCGGACCCTGCGGCCATCAACATCATCCTAATAACCGAAGACGAGTAAACGGCGGCTGCAATACACGGTGGAATGGGATGCACGAGGAAATGGACGATTACACGAACAGGGCGCTACGACCGGTGGATAAAGGCTAGGGATGGATTACGGATTGTTGCCACCGGAGATCAATTCTGGTCTTATGTACACCGGCCCCGGGCCGGGATCGATGTCGGAGGCTGCGGCAGCGTGGGATAGCCTTGCCGTCGAGCTACGGTCGACGGCGGATTCCTATCCTTCGATATTGTCGACGTTGGCCGCTGGATGGCGGGGTCCGTCCGCGATGCGGATGGAGATGGCAGCCACCCCCTACGCGGCGTGGCTAAGGGGTGCCGCCGCCCGAGCCGAGCAGGCAGCCACCCAGGCCAAGGCAGCCATCGACGCCTACCAGACAGCCTTTACGGCGACGGTTCCTCCGCCCGTGGTGGCTGCTAACCGTCGCGAACTGGCGTCGTTGATCGCGACAAACACTCTCGGCCAAAACACGCAGGCAATCACGGCTGCCGAAACCCAGTACGCACAGATGTGGGCTCAAGACGCCGCGGCAATGTACCACTACGCTGGTTCTTCGGCGGCCGCTACCCAGCTGGTGCCGTTTGCTCCCCCACCCCAGACCACCAATCCGGCGGGCGTCACGAGCCAACACTCTGCTACCGTTCACGCCGCCGCCGCGTCGGCAGGCAATGCGCAGCCCGTACTATCCCAGTTAGCTGCGCTAATGTCTGGCGTGCCGTCGGCGCTGGGAAATGCCGCAACATCAGGCCAGATGATCCCACCGGGGATTGCGCTGCTGCTCCAACCCTTGCGGTTGTCGTCTTTCTTGTCGCTGACGACGGAGGCACTCGGAACGCTCCTAAGGGGTCTCACCACGTCAGGTACGGCCCTCGTGACCACCATCTTCGGCATGAACCTCAGCATGTTGTGGATGCAGGCTGCGATGTCCCCGATCGCTACGTCAGCAGCGCTGAGCCCCGCCGCCGCAGCTGAACTGATATCAGATGCGGGGACGGCCACCCCGACGGTATCGGCGAGGTTCGGCAGTACCGTGCTTGCGGGGCGGTTGTCAGTACCGCCCAGTTGGGCCGTGGCCACGCCGACGGCCAAGTTGGTCGCCTCTGCGTTACAAAGCACCAGCGCGTCTGCGGTGCCCACAGCGGCGACAAAGGGTGTCGACGGCATGTTTAGCCAGATGACCCACGCGGGTTTAGCCGGTGGCGTCCTCGGCAGGGCAATCCCCTCCGCAATCAACGTGACATCCGTTCGGCGGGCAGACACGGTGCGCAACAAGGACGACTCGAAGCCGAGCAAGTTCGAACGCGTCCTCGCCGAACTCTCGCAGAAGCCCGAGTCAGTTCAGCACTGGCACACCGACAAAGCTCAGCTTGAGGCCCTGCTGGACCAGCTGTCGAAGACACCAGGAACCCATGCCGTGCACATACACCCCGAGCCTCGATCTTCCACATAGTTGACTGGTGTCGAGTCCTCGACTTTCGCAGTTTGGGGGCCCTGCGGCGGGTGTGATTTAAGAGTTAGTTGTGACTCGATCGGCGTGTCGTCGTGATCGGGCCGAGATCATGACCTGACTTAGGACACAATCCGGTTCGGATTTCGCTGGCACCGCTGTGGCCTGCGGTTTTGTTTGGCGATAGGTCGAAACTTGCGCACTAATCGGGGCTCGTAGGGTGCAGCGGTGTGGCCGATGTGCGCCACCGTTAAGACCGTTTCGGGGG
>NZ_JBYCLA010000252.1:0-6469 GCF_057473665.1 Mycobacterium sp. TH-M25 | reverse complement strand
CATGAGAACACCCAGTTCACAAGGGCGCGAGCCCCTAATCAGTCACCGACACGATCCGAATCGGTCACACCAGACCCCCACCAAGTCGGAAGAGCCGGATTGACCGCGTTGGTGACCGATTGGTCGACGAACAGCAGTACCTCGACCTCGGTCTTAGCCGCCGATTTGACCGCCGCGTCGATCACGATGCCCTGACTCGCCGCTTTGTTGTCGATCAGAACCTGGCGCAGTTGGGCAGAGCCCTGGCTGTATTCGTCCTTGAATTCCCCGGTGGCACCATCGAGCACCTGCCGATAATTCGTGTCGATGTCGGTCGCGTCCAGCGTGGTCAGCGTGATGGCATAGCTGCGCGCGGCCGCCAGCGCTGAACGCGCCGCCGCGGCGGTGTCGTCGAGTTTCTTGACCCGCCAGCCCAGCACCGCCAACAGCGCCAGCGCCCCGACCAGCGCAACACCGGCCACCGTCGAGAGAACGCGCCGGCGCGACGGGCTGGATTCCGGAGGCGCGGCGGTCTCTCCGCCCTGATCGACCGCGGGGGTCTCACCGTCTTGCTCGTCGATCGCCGTGCCGGAGTCGGCGTCAGCTTCGGCGGCGGGTTGCCCGTCCACCGACTCGTCCGGCTCATCGTTCTCGGTGAGCTTGTCGAAGACATCTGTGGTTTTGGTCCGTTTGGCCACTGCTACTCCAGATAGGTTGTGCTAGTCCGGCACCCACACCGGCATCGGCGGCCCGGCGTAGTTGGTGGGCAAGGTGTACGGCGGGTAAATCGGCACCGGGTCGGTCCGCGCGATCGGGTCATACCCCGGTGGTGGGCCGGCGGTGTCGTCGCCCGGCGGCCGAGGCGCGTTGCGGGCGCCGCGGACCAATACCGACGGGTCGGGGTTGTTGCAGTAGGTGTACAGGTAGGGCTCGGGGAAGTCGGCCTGCGAAGGCGGCAACCGCGGGACACCGTAGTCGCAGCGATACTTGAAGTAGGTCTCGCCGACGCCCCAGATGCCACCGTCGTGGAAAACGGTGGCAACCCGGTCGATCATCGATCCGTGGTCGGGACGCCACAGATCCTGCAGTGCCGGGACTCGCAGGTACAACAGTTGCGAGAGCGTCGCCATGCTGCCCAGCAGCTGCACGATGTTCTCCCGGTTGTCGGCGATGAGGTTGTCCACGGCAGCCAACTGGCCGCCGGCCTGGTCGGTCAGCGTCCGGAACCCGGCATCCATCTGGTTGACGCCCCACAGGGTTTTTCTCAGGTCTGCCGAGGTGCGGCGCAGGCCCGGCGTGACGTCGGCGAGGGTGGTCAACACGACTCGGGTGTTGCGCAGCATGCTCACCGTCTCCGGGAGCACGCCGTCGAGTGTGGCAGCCAGCAAAACCGTGCCGTCCAGGATGGCCTTCAATTTACGCGGACCCTCACGCCCGACGCGGAGCTCACCGAACAGGGCGGCCAGCTTTGCCGGATCTACCTGCGCCAAGGCGCCGCGGCTGTCGTCGATGATCTGCGGCAGCAACACCGGGACGGTGACCTGGCTCTCGCCGAGCACCGTGCCGTCGGTCAGATAGGGTCCGCCGGCGTACTCCGGCCGGAAGTCCAGGTACTGCTCACCGGCCGCGGACAGGCCCGACACGTGCACGGGGCTGTCCCGGGGAATCCGCACGCCCGCGTTGATGGTGATCACCGCGTCCACACCCTTCTCGGTGAGCCCCACCGAGGCGACGCGACCGACCGGAACGCCGCGCACGGTGACGTCCTGGTTGGCCAGCAGCCCACCCGACTCCGGCAGCAGCACCCGCACCGAGATGTTCTGGCGGAACGGGTTCACGCGCAGACTGGCGGTCGCGATGTAACCGGCCGCCAGCGCGAAGGTGACGGCCAAGCCGATCGAGGCGGTCAGGACACGACGCCTGGCCACCGAGCGGACCAGGTCGACGATCGGTCGCGCCGGCCGCTCCAGCCAGTCAGCTGTGGCCGTCATCGTTGTGTCCCGTAGAGCAGGGCCGACAGCAAACCCCATTCGTATCGCAGGCTGCCGATCATCATGTGCCAGTCGGTCCCGTCCGACCAGTGGAATCCGGGGTCACCCGGGTAGTGGGCGTCGGGCCAGGGGCCAAGCGCGAGCTTCGCCAGGACCAGTTCGGCGTGCCCCGACGTCGAGTTGGTGGCCTTCATGATGAGTCCGATCAGCCGGTTGAACGACTTCAACGCGAGATCGGGGTCCACGGCGATCTCGTTGAACACGCCCGCAAGGCGGTTGAGGTCGGCAACCATACTGCGGGTGTCGGTTCCCTGGATGGACGGGAACCGGGACAGCTGGCCGGTGATGCGCGCGACTCCGTCGGCCAGGTCGGCTATCCGGGTGGCGTTGTCGGCGATCACCGCAAGCGCCGGCGCGGTGGCGGTCAGGCCTTCATCGAGCGAGTCCCGCCGGGCCGCCATCGCGGCCGCCAGCTCCGAGGTACGCCGCAGCGCGGTGTCCAACTGCGCTTGCCTCGCGGTCATCCGGGACAGCAGCGTGTCGGTCTGATCGAGCAGCGCCGCGAGTTTGCCGCCGCGTCCGCCCACCGCCTGACCCGCGCCGTTGACCATCGATACCAGATAGCGGATCGTGCCCCCGTTTACCAGCATCGCCATCGAGCCGAGCAGCTCTTCCACGGTCGGGGCGGCGGTGGTGGACCGCAGCGGGATGGTGTCGCCGTCGTGCAGCAACGCGGCATCCGGGTCCTGCTGCGGGCCGGGCCTGATCTGGACGAAGACGTCGCCGAGCAGGGTGGCTGCCCGGATCTCGGCGGTGGCGCCCAGATGAAGCGGCACATCCGCGTCGATCCGCATGTTCACCCGGGCGGTGAAATCTTGCGCCTGGATCGAGTCGACTTCGCCGATGTTGGCGCCGTACAGCTTCACCTTTGCCTTGGCCGGAAGGTTCAGCGCGTTGGAGAAGATCGCGGTCAGCGCATAACTTCGACCTCCGGCCTCGGGGGCGGGCAGCGGCAGTCCCTCCAGTCCGGCGGTCATCCCGCAGCCGGCCGACAACGTGACCGTCGCGGCGGCAAGCGCGCATCGCAGGCCCCGGCGGACGAGGTGTCTTTTGCTCACGGCGCACCGTCGATTCCGTTGCCCATCAGGTCGAGCATCTCGCCCAAGCCGAAATCCGGTCCGTAGTCCTTGAGTGTTCCGGTTGCGCAGGCCAGCTGTTTGAGCCCCATCAGGTTGCAGATCTCCTTGCTGAACAGGCTGTTGAAGATGATCTTGTCGACCAGAAAATGAACGCGGACGCTGCCGGCGGTCTCGTCGATGATGTTGTAGATGTTGTCGACCGTCAACGGCGCCACGTCGAGGAGCTCCTCCAGTTCCCGGCGGTAGTCGACGGTCGACGCGACAACGGTCCCGCTGTCGGTGAATAGGCTCTTCAGCTTCTCGCGTCGGCCCTCCAGTAGTCGGGCTGCCTCGGCGAGCAGCTGGTTGGCCTTGGCGCCGGTACTGCCCGACCCGAGGTCTTCGTCGGCCAGAATGTCGCTGAGTTGCCTTAGGCTGGAGCCGAATTCGCGGATCGCGGTGTCGTTGTCGGCCGCCGCCTGGGTTAGTTCGGCAACACTGGTGATGATCGTCTGGATGTTCTTTTTGCTGCGCTCGCCGTTATCGGATTCGATGCGCAGCGCCTGGGACAGCCGGTCCAGGGTCGCTTTGATGTCCCGCCCGTTGGCGACGCTGATCTGCGAGCCGAGGTTGACCAGATCGCCCAGCGGCCCGTGGCCGTTGTCGTCGCCGTGCAGCGCCTTGCCCAGCTTGTCCATCATGGCCAGGGTCCGGTCGAATTCCACCGGGGTGCGGGTGCGCCCCAGACTCAGCAGGTCGCCGTCCTTCAGCTTCGCGCCGCCGCGGTAGGGCGGGGTGAGCTCGACTTGGCGGTCGGTCAGAATCGAGCTGGATACCGTCACGGCCGTCACGTCAGCGGGGATCTCGACACTCTGGTCGATCGCGAGTTTGACCTCCACGTAGGTGTCTTTGGAGACGACGCTGGTCACCTTCCCGACCTGGATCCCCAGCACCGAGACCGCGTTGCCCACGTAGAGCCCAACGGCGTCCTCGAAGTGTGCGGTCACGGTGAGCTGCCGGGGCAGCAGCCGCGGAATCAGCACGGCCGCCGCGGCGGCGACCAGCGCGACGACGGCCGCCACCGCGACGATCAGCTTGGCGTGTCGGCTCATTCGCAGTCCTTGAAGTACTCGACCAGCTTGAACTGCGTGGCCCGGCTGCTGAGCGCGCACATCCACGAGTCGACGAACGGACCTGCCGGCACGTTGAGGTCGATGGTGTTGCCGCTGCCGGTCGCGTTGGCGAGGTTGCGCATGAGAACCGGCGCCG
This sequence comes from Mycobacterium sp. TH-M25, assembly GCF_057473665.1. Classification (NCBI taxonomy): domain Bacteria; kingdom Bacillati; phylum Actinomycetota; class Actinomycetes; order Mycobacteriales; family Mycobacteriaceae; genus Mycobacterium; species Mycobacterium sp. TH-M25. Next base: position 2,112 of record NZ_JBYCLA010000252.1, on the reverse strand, counting down.
ACTGCAAGATGTTGCGCAGCAATGCGTCGTGGTCGGCCATCATCCGCAAGAATTCCTGCGACTCGTCGATCAGCTGGGTGACCGCCGGTTCGTTGCCCAGAATGGTTCTGACTCGGTCGACCAGGGTGGTGGTGCTGGCGAAGAGGCGTTCCACCGCGTCGCGCCGGGTGGCCAGCTCATTGAGCAGGTCGCGTCCCTGCAGCACCAGCACCCCGAGGTCGGCCCGCTGGTCGCGCAGCATCCTGGTCACCGTGGCGGCGTTGGACAGCAGGCTGCCGAGTTGGTCCCGCCGTCCCGCGATGACGTCGGCCAGCGCTTGCAGATTGGCCAGCGCCGGCGGCAGCGCCTCGGGCAGACCCTGGATATTCGCGTTCAGCGTCTTCACCGATTCCACGACGCGCTCGGCATCGATCGGCCCGAAGGTGCTGGTCGCCCCGGCCAGGGTCTCTTGCAGGTCGTAGGGGACTTCGGTGTTGGCCAACGGTATCGTCTTGTGCGCGAGCTCGCCGGTCCCGCCCGGTGAGAGGGCCAGGTAACGCGCCCCCAGAATCGTCGTCAGTTTGATGGCGGACCGGCTCTGGTCGCCAACCGGGATGTCTTTGCGGACGTTGAACGTCACCACGACATGGTCGCCGGCCAGCCTCACCCCCTCGACGGCGCCGACCTGGATGCCCGCGACGGTGACCTGATTGCCCTTTTTGATCTGGGCGGCCTGGGCGAACTCCGCGTGGTAGCGCGTCTTGCCGATGCCCAGTCGGCCGAATAAGACGACGGCGGCCACCAGCACCGCGATGGTGAGCAGCGCGACCACCCCGAGCCAGGTCTTGTCATAGGACTCGATGGGTCGTTTGAATCGGTTCGGCATCCCGGTCACCTGCACATCTGGCTGTGCCAGACCTCGTTGTTGTTGCCTCGGGTGGCGGCCGCGACGAATCCGCGGAACCAGTAGAACAGCCCGCGCCAGAGGCTGAAGTCGAGATCGCAGCCGTATCCGTTGATGTAGCTGCCTTCCTGGGTGATACGGGCGACGCCCTTGATCAGGAACGGAAGGTTTGCCGCCATGTAGGCAAAGCGCTCCCGGCCGTCGCGTAGGCCGTAGTCGAGGAAACCGGGTTTGCGTTCGATCAACTCCTGCAGCTCAGGGGTGATGTTGTCGACGATCGTGGCGAGCCGCCCGGTCGTCGCGTTGATCGACCCGACCGACGCCACCAGTTGCTCCCGGCGGTTCGCCAATTCGGCCATCACTCCCCGGGACTGGTGGATCACGGCTTGCAGGTCGACGCTCTGCGCCGCCAGGCTCGTCATCAGCTGGTTCAGGTTGCTGATGAGATCGCCGAGCACCTGATCAGGTCCGGCCAACGTCTCCGCCAACGCCGACGCGTGGACGGTCAGCGCCAGGATCGAGCCCGAATCTCCTTGCAGCGCCTGGACCAAGGCGTCGGTTAGGTTGTCCACCTGCTCCGGGGCCAGCTGGGTGAACAGCGGTTCGAAGCCGTTGAGCATTGCCGAGGTGTCGAATGACGGGTTGGTGTGTTCCTCGGGGATCTGGCCGTGATTGGACAGCTTCTGGTGTTCACCGAATGGTCCCTGCGCCAGGCCGAGGTAGCGCTGCCCGATGACGTTCTGGTAGGTGATCGAGGCGACCGTGTCGGTGTACAGCGTCTGGTCGCGTTGCACCCGGAAGGTGACCTCGGCCAGAGTGCCGGCGAGCCTGGTTCGCTCCACCCGACCGACCCGGACCCCGGCAACGCGGACGTCGTCGCCGGGTACCAGGCCGGAGGCGTCGGCGAATATCGCCGAGTAGGAGTTCGTCGGACCCGCAACCTCGCGCTTCAGGGTGGCGAGCACCATCCAGGTGACGGCGACCGAGAAGGCCAGGAACACTGCCAGGCCGGTCAGCGCCTTGCGATACTTCCTCACCGGTCACCTCCCGGATCGGGTGCGATGTGTACGGTCGTACCACGCGCCACCGGCCCCAGCAGCAGAACCGTGGCCGCGGTCGCCGGTCCACCGACGATCCGGCTGAGCTGATCCTTCTCCTGGTGGCTGCCGACCGGCCCGACGTTGCCGCCGACGGGCGCCGACTGCGGTTGCGTGCCGTCCGGCGGCGCC
>NZ_JBYCLA010000251.1:0-4107 GCF_057473665.1 Mycobacterium sp. TH-M25 | reverse complement strand
GCTAAATACCGTTGACCTACACATAAGCGCGGCCATGCGCTCAAAGACGAATCGGCACATGCTTTTCCGCACAGGCGTCGGTCACAGCCGCGACGATATCCTGGGTTCGCAGCGTCTCGAGGTCTTCAATCGTGACCGAGCCTCTTGCGGTGCGGTGCTGGGCGGCCACCCGGGAATCCCGCAGCCGCTCAGCCCGTTCGACGACGTTGCGGGCGAAGCGCCCGTTCTGCATCACGTCGATGCCGTGCGTCCCGTCCGGCGCCAGGTGGGCCCGCAGCGTCTTGCACGCCATGTTCAGTGCCTCGCGCGCAGCGGGTTCGATCACCGTCGCCCGTGGCTGTCCGTAACGCACCGCGATCTCGACCAGTTCATCGGGGGCGTAGGAGGCGAACCGCAGCTTGCGATTGAACCGGCCAGCCAAACCCGGGTTCACCGTGAGGAATTCGTCGACTTCCTTCTCATATCCCGCGCCGATGAAGCAGAAGTCGAAGCGGTGCACCTCGAGGGCCACCAGAAGCTGGTTGACCGCTTCCATGCCGATCATGTCCGGCCGGCCGTCGTGGTGACGCTCGACCAGGCTGTAGAACTCGTCCATGAAGAGGATGCGGCCAAGCGAACGGGCAATCAGCTCATTGGTTTTCGGACCGGAAGCGCCGATGTGCTCGCCGCAGAAATCGGCGCGTTTGACTTCGATGATCTCGGGATGGCGCACAATACCCAGTCCCGCGTAGATCTTGCCCAGCGCCTCGGCCGTCGTCGTCTTACCGGTACCGGGCGGGCCGACCAACAACATATGGTTGGTCTGATTGGTCACCGGCAACCCGGCGGCCATCCGCAAGGCGCGGACTTCGATCTGGTCTTCCAATTCCGCGACCGCGCGTTTGACTTCGCTGAGCCCGACCTGATTGTTGAGTAACGTCCGGCCCTCGGTCAGCAGTTCCTCGCGCCGCTCCTCGTTCTGTTCAGCGCGGCGATCCGATGCCGACCGCTCGGTGCTGACATCCCACTTGTTGGTGCGGGTGTTGATGGTCTCCTCGTCGGTAACGACCAGCCGCAGCTGCGGGTCGGCCAGCGCCTCCTTGGCCGCCTCGATCAATGCCCCGTTGATCGAGGCCTTGGACAGCCATATCTGAGCCTTGTCTTCCTCGTCGAGCTGGCGGTGCGCCATCCCCCGCACATAGGCGAGATCAGCGGCGATCAAAGGAAATTCGTTGGGGTCGATCGCGGTGACCGCGGTGTCGACCAATTGCTGGCGGCGGGCCTCGACCGCGCCGCCGGCGCGCAGCTCGACCCGGTCCGCCCAATCCAGCGCGACCCGCGCCTGCCCGAGATGGGCCGCTGCGTGCGCGGCCAGCGCGTTGGTTGCCGCAGTGACCGCCGACATGATGATCGCCTGCGGCGGCAAGACCGTCGCCGCCACCGAGATCACGTCGGGCCATCGTTGGGTCGCGAACATCAGGTAGGCGCGCACGTATTGCTGCCACTGATGGTTTTCCCACGTGTCCAGCAGGGCCGGGTCTTGCAGCAGCGCTTCGGCTTTCTCGTATTGGGCGTCGTCGATCAGCGCGCGGGCCAGCGCTAGACCGGCATGCGAGGACTCCGTCACCGAAATCGACAGGAACGGTCCGGCCTTCACGGCTGCCGACAGCCGCACACCCAGCCGATTGGTTTCCCGGTGCAACCGCGCCCCGTACGCATAGAGCTGCTGCAGCGTCGATAACTCCTCGTCGCCGGCGGCGATCCGGCCCAGCCACGCATCGGCCATCGACTGGTCCAGATCGCTGGCCTCGCGAAACCGCGCCTGTGCGGCCGACACATCGGTGTCGAATGCCGCCATAGCTTGGTCGAACCGCTTGCGTGCGGCGACCGTGTCGGTACTGGTCAAGCGCCGCTCCCCGCCTCGACCGATTCGAGCTCAGACGTGCCGATTCGTGTCGGTTCCAAAGATATGTACCGATTTTCGGCCCTGAACAGCTCGACCTCGACCGTATGCAATTGCCCGGCGGCGGTTATGTCGACGGTCGCGGGCCCGACCTGCGTGATGACCACATCAGCGGATCCACGGTATGGCGTTCCGGGCTCGCCGATCGAGATCAGCGTGTTAGGTCGGGGCGCGGGAGTGACTGTCCCGTCGACGACGCTGACCGTCGTGCCGGCGATCGGCCGCACCTGGGTTCCCACCGCAATCTCGGGCATTCGCACACTGGCCCACCGTTGCAGCTCGCGGGTGTGCACGGTGATGCGTTCGCCGGCACCCGCCAGCCGCACCACGATTCGTTTGGCCAACGCGTCTTGCGCCGCAATGTGTACTCGACTGAATTCGCCCGGATCGTCGAGCGGCAGCATCAACCGGTTACCGGCGTCCACCTTGCCCACGAGCACACCGGACGGTCCAATCGGAATGACCAACGCTCGGTCGAGCACACCGCGGCGAACGCCTCGCAGTGTGGGCATCGGCCCGCACAGGTTGGCCGCGATCGCGCGCGCCTGCTCTCCCGGCAAGACCTGGAACATGACGCTCGGTGGAGCCGTCGGCGGCTGTGCGCTGCGCACGGTGGTGGTGGCCGTCACGCTGCCATCGCCGAACACGGTGATGTTCTGGATGAGTCCATCTACCCGCAGCGCCCAGGCATGCGCCAGGTTCTCCGCAATGATGTTGTCCGGCCGGTACCAGTAGGTGGTCAACCAGCCGCCCTCGCCTCGGGTCGTCCGCCAGCGCTGATGGCGCGCGTTCAATCCGGAGTTGCCCAGCCGGCGCTCCAGCTCCACGATGTCGGTGGCAGTCGCGATCTTCGCGCGAATACCGTTCTGCCGCAATGCCGCCGCGATCCGCTGCGCCGCGGCCAGCGTTGCGGTACCGATCGAGGTCCGCCACTGCAGCGCCTCGGCGTTGCGCAGCGCGGCGATCCGCACAATCAACCACGTCTCCCGCTGCCCGGCATAGGGCGGGGTGCCGATCAGGGTGTCGTAGACGCGGGGGTAGTCGCCGGTGCTGCGCCGTCGGGACCCGACGCTGACCACGCTGAGCGAATCGATGGCAAGCCCGAGGCTCTGCTGCAACAACGGCCGCAACTCGGCGATGTCGATCGTGTTGGCGGTGTAGGTGGCGGTCGACCCGGTGAACAACGTCGGCCGGTGCGCTTTGCCGAGCAACTGCACGGCGACCACCGCGACACCGTCCTGGTAGCGGACGCCACCCCCGGACCGGTCGTTGGCCACCGTGATGGGCTCGTTCAGCGTGATCGGGCGACGACTCTGCCGAAGCAGGATCAGCCACGACCACAGCTGGTGCCGGCGCCAGGGAACCGCGCCGACGAGGATGCCCAGCACCAAACCCGCTGCAGCGCCAGGGAATCCGGCGGTTGCCCAGCCGATCAGGCCGGCCGTCAGGACGCCGACGATAACGCAGAGCCGCGTCGTCGCCGTCATCGCTCTCGCCGAGCACGGGCGATCAGCGACGCCAGCGTCACCGCCACCGCCACCAGGCCGGCGAAGCCCAGTGCCACCGTGCGGGCACGGTGGTCCGGCGGTGGCGGCGGCGGCGGCGGAATGATCAATCGGCTGTGGGCGCCGGGTGCCAGCCGGTCACCGGGCGGCACGTCAAATGTCAACGCCGCCACCGGATCGACCACACCGTAGCCCACCTGGTTGTCCACACCACGCGGTGGATTGTGGGATGTCTGCAGGATCCGGTTGATGATCTGGTGAGCCGTCAATGCCGGGTACTTTGCCCGCACCAGGGCGGCGACGCCGCTGACGTAGGCCGCCGAAAAACTCGTTCCCCAGAACGGGATGTTCTTCTCACCCGGACGCAACGGCGGATAGGCGTTCACCGGCCCGCCGGTTTGCGGAGAGAGCCCCATGATCCCGACGCCGGGAGCGGCCGCCGCGACCCACGGCCCGGCCAGGCTCTTCTTGACCGGAGCGCCGGTGTTGTCGACCGCACCCACCGACAACACGTAGTCGGAGAACCACGACGGCGACGACACCGTCTTCACCTGATGCCAATCCCGTGGATCGGCGGCGTCCAACGGGTCGAAGGCGGGGTTCTGGGCGCATTCGTCTTCGCCCTCGTTGCCGGCGGCGGCCACCACAACCGCATCCTTC
>NZ_JBYCLA010000250.1:0-10172 GCF_057473665.1 Mycobacterium sp. TH-M25 | reverse complement strand
CGCGCGGGTGCCGGCCGCGCCGCCGTACTGGGCCGGGAAGGTGAGCGCGTCTAGCCGTTCGATCGCCTCGGTCACGCCGGCCAGCCACTGAGCCGTCCGCAGCCCGAAGGTCGTCGGGACCGCCCACTGGGTGAGGGTCCGCGCGACGGCGACAGCGTCGCGATGCGTGCGCGCGAGCGCGGCGAGCGCGTCGGCGGTGACGACGAGGTCTGCCCGGACCCGGGCGACGGCGTCGCGGGCCATTAGGACCAGCGCGGTGTCGAGGACGTCCTGGCTGGTGAGTCCGGTGTGGACCGCGGCCGTCGCGTCACCCGCCGCCTCGCGCAGGACCGCGACGAGGGGGACCACGGGGTTGCCCGCCGCCTCCGCCTCAAGTGCCAGTTCAGGGAGGTCGAGGCCGGCCGCGGCCTCGGCGACCTTTGTGGTTGCGGCGTCCGTGGCGATCCCGGCCGAGACGAGTGCGCGCGTCCACGCCACCTCCACACGCAGCAGGGCGGCAACTACAGCCAGGTCGTCAGCGACGCCGGCCGCGCGGTGGGCCCCGGGGCGCAGTACGCCGCTCATCCGACGTGCCGCGGGTAACGCAGGAAGACCGTCTGGCGCTCGCCCTGCAGGTGGACGTCGAAGCGGAGGTGATCATCCTCGTCGCGCACGACTTGGAGGGTTGCCCGGTCCTCGGCCGTGAGACCTTCGAGGAAAGCGTCGCTCTCGCCGGGAGCGTAGGCGCGGGTGAAGAGACGGTCGAGCAGGCCGCGGGCGAACACCGTGACCGCGAAGAAGGCTGCGCCGCCGTCGACCCCGCCGGGTACGACCGTCGTGAAGGCGTAGCGACCAGCCGCGTCTGTCGCCGACCGGCCCCAGCCGGTGAACCGGCCGTCGCGATGCAGCGAGCCCTCGACGCGCGGTACCCGGCCAGCCGGGTCAGCCTGTCGGATCTCGATCAGCGCGTCGGGGACGGGGGCGCCGTCGCCGTCGTACACGGTGCCGTGGAGGCGGGTCGCACCGGCCGAACCTGGCGGGACGAGGGCGCTGTCGCCGTCGTACAGGAGGGCATCGTGGAAGAACGGCCCGACGGTCTGTCCGGGGGTCGGCGCGAGTGCCTCACCCATGGCCGTCACGCTCCAGCGGGGTCGCGTGGGTGCCGGTCAATACGATGTCCCAGCGGTAGCCGGTGGCCCACTCGTGGGTGGTCAGGTCGTGGTCGTACGTCGCGACCAACCGGTCACGCGCAGCCTGATCGGTGATCGACTGATAGATCGGGTCGAGCGCGAGGAGCGGGTCTCCCGGGAAGTACATCTGCGTCACCAGCCGCTGGTGCAGCTGCGTGCCGAACAGCGAGAAGTGGATGTGTGCGGGCCGCCAGGCGTTGCGGTGGTTACGCCACGGATAGGGGCCGGGCTTGATCGTGGTGAACCGGTAGTAGCCGTCGCCGTCGGTCAGGCAGCGCCCGACCCCGGTGAAGTTCGGGTCGATTGCCGCGGGGTGCTGATCGCGCTTGTGGATGTAGCGCCCGCCGGCGTTGGCCTGCCAGACCTCGACTAACTGGTTACGCACCGGGCGGCCGTCGCCGTCGAGGATCCGGCCGCTAAGCAGCATCCGCTCGCCTATCGGCTCCCCGCGGTGCTGGATGGTGAGGTCGGCCTCCACCGGGTTGACGTCGGAGTGACCGAAGACCGGTGCCACGAGCTCGATCCCTTCGGGGTCGACATGGCGCAGGTTTTTCGTGGGGTGGCGGAGCAGCGAGCTGCGGTACGGCGGGAAGTCGATTCGCGGTTGCGCGGTGCCGCATGCGGTCGAGGAGCGGACGTCGGCGATCTCCGCCGTTATCCTCTGCTGTGAATCCAGTTCCGGAGTTGCGGTGGTGGTGACCGTCATCACACCATCACGTTAAGGGCGACGCCGAGTCGGCCGCGACAGAGCCATTTCACTGAGTGAAAAGGCATGATGAGGGGGGTCCACTCTCGACACAGTGAAGTTAGGAACGATGGCAGGAAACGCTCGTCAGCCGGGCGCCAGCGTGACGGGGCGGGCGCTATCGATCTTGGGCGCGTTCGATGAAAAGCATCGAGCGATGTCGCTTAGCGACATCGCCGAACGCGCGGCCCTTCCGCTCGCCACGACCCACCGACTCACGGGTGAGCTCGCCCAGTGGGGCGCGCTGGAACGCCTGCCCTCCGGCGAATACTTCATCGGGCGCAGGATGTGGAACATCGGCCACCTGACGCAAGTCGAAACGGACCTGCGGCAAGTCGCCGAGCCATATCTCCTCGACCTGTACGCCGCGACCCTGGTCACCGTGCACTTCGCCGTCCGCGACGGCACCGAAGTGGTCTACCTGCACCGGCTGCGCGGAAATCGGTCCGTCCCGGTGGTGAGCAAGGTCGGCGCGCGCCTACCGCTTTACGCCACTGGGGTCGGCAAGGTCCTTCTTGCCCACGCGCCATTGGAGATCCAGCACGAGGTGCTCGCCAATCTCACGAGGGTGACCCGGTACACGATCATCCAGCCAGGAGTGCTGCGCCGTCAGCTACGCAAGGTGGTCGAGAAGGGCTACGCCACTACGCACGAGGAGATGAGCCTCGGTGCTTGTTCGATCGCAGTGCCGATCTACAAGGGTGACGAGGTGATCGCATCACTCGGGTTGGTGGTCGCCTCGCTCAAGGCCAGCGAGCAACGGTTGTACGGCGCGCTCCGTGTCGCCGCACAATCGATCGGGCGCCGGGTCTGAAAAGCTCGCCGAGTATTTCCGCTGGACGGAAGCTATGTCGGCCATCACAGCGCGCCGCCCGTTTTCGACCAGGGTCTTCATCTCGTCCGGACCGAAGTCCTCAAAGCGACTCCATCCAACACGCCCGTCGGGATGTGGCGAAGCCCGGCTAGGCTTTTGTGGATGACGCAGAACTTGACGTCGGCGACTCACTGGGGTGCGTTCACCGCGCGGGTGCTTGAGGGCGACATCGCCGCTGTGACGGCGCTGAGCAGCGACACCAACCCGGCCCCGCAGCTGCAGAACCTGCCCGGTGCCGTCAGGCATCGCAGCCGCATCGCCAACCCCGCGGTGCGGCGCGGCTGGCTAGAAAACGGCCCCGGTCCCAGTTCTGTACGCGGCGTAGAGGAATTCGTCGAAGTCGGCTGGGGCGAGTTGGTCGACTTGCTCGCCGCGGAGTTGCGCCGCGTCGTCGACCGCTACGGCAACGAGGCGATTTACGGCGGCTCCTATGGCTGGGCCAGCGCCGGCAGGTTTCATCACGCGCAAAGCCAGGTCCACCGTTTCCTAAATCTCCTGGGCGGATACACCGCATCTCGGCACACCTACAGCGCTGGCGCGTCGGAAGTGATCTACCCACACGTCTTCGGCATGGAACTGTCCGATGCCTTGGCCGGCACCACCACCTGGGATGTCATCGCCGAGCAGACCGAGTTACTGGTCGCGTTCGGCGGTTTGCCGTTGAAGAACACCACCGTGGTCCCCGGCGGGGCCACCCGCCATCCCGATCGTGACTACATCAGCCACTACCGGGCGCGCGGCGCTCGGCTGGTGTCCATCAGCCCGCTGCGCGACGACATCACCGCGATCGCCGGCCCGCTTGATGACCGGTGCCGCTGGATTGCGCCGGTGCCCGGAACTGACGTGGCGATCATGTTGGGTCTGGCGTACGTGTTGGCCACCGAGTCACTCGCCGATCGCGCCTTCCTGGACAGGTACTGCACCGGATATGACCGCTTCGAGCCCTATCTGCTCGGCCACGACGACGGGGTGCCCAAGACGCCCGAGTGGGCCGCTGCGCTGTCGGGGCTTGACGCCGGCGAGCTGCGGGACCTGGCTCGCCACATGGCGGCCAGTCGGACGCTGATCACCACCACCCTGTCGTTGCAGCGAATCGAATACGGCGAACAGAGCGTGTGGATGGGTGCCACCCTGGCGGCGATGTTGGGCCAGATCGGACTTCCCGGCGGGGGCTACGGGCATGGATACGGCGCCAACGGCATCGGCAATCCACCCCTGCAATGCCGGCTTCCGGGACTTCCACAGGACACCAACCCGGTGCGCACATTCATTCCGGTGGCGGCGATCACCGAACTGCTGGAGCGGCCCGGCGGAGAGCTTCGCTACAACGGCACAGCGCTGAAGCTGCCCGACATCAAGTGCGTCTACTGGGCCGGCGGTAACCCCTTCCATCATCACCAGAACCTGCCCCGGTTGCTTCGGGCGTTGTCTCGGATCGACACCGTCGTGGTGCACGAACAATTTTGGACCGCGATGGCTAAACACGCCGATATCGTGGTGCCCGCCACTACCAGCTTCGAGCGTGACGACTTTACGGGCAGTAGGACAGACCCGGCGTTGGTCGCGATGAGAGCGCTGGTGCCGCGATATGCCAACGCCCGCGATGATTACGACACATTCGCCGCGCTTGCCCACCGGCTGGGCTTCGGCCGTCAATTTACCGAGGGGCGCACCGCGGGTGAATGGCTGGAGTACCTCTACACCAAATGGGCGGCGGAACAGAACTTTCCGGTTCCGTCGTTTGCTGATTTCTGGCGCGCCGGACAGTTGGAGTTGCCGATCAAAACAGGTGCGACGATGCTAGCCGATTTTCGGTGCGACCCAATCGCTTACCCGTTGAGCACCCCGAGTGGTCGCGTCGAGATTTTCTCGAAGACGATCGACAGTTTCGGGTTGCAGGACTGCGCGGGCCATGCCACCTGGTACGAACCCAGCGAGTGGCTCGGCGGCCCGCGGAGTGCGATGTTTCCGCTGCATTTGATCGCCAACCAACCGCGTACTCGGCTGCACAGCCAACTCGATCACGGCGGTGTCAGTATGGACTCGAAAATTCATGGGCGAGAACCAATTCGGATGCATCCTATCGACGCCGACGCGCGGGGTCTCAGTGACGGCGACATTGTGCGGGTGTTCAACGATCGTGGCGCTTGCCTGGCCGGTGTCGTGATCGACGATGATCTGCGGCCTCACGTGGTGCAGCTGGCGACGGGAGCGTGGTTCGACCCCGCCGATCCAGCCGATCCGGACTCGATGTGTGTTCATGGTAATCCCAATGCGCTGACCAACGACTCCGGAACATCGTCGTTGGCGCACGGCAGCACCGGCCAGCACGTGTTGGTCCAAATAGAGAAATTCACCGACGAATTGCCTCGGCTGCGTGCACACGAACCGCCGCCGTTTGCGCGTTAGCGCCGTATCCAAGGCGGCATGCCGACGGGTGGACTGCCCTGACGGGTGGACTGCCGACCCACGGCGAGCATGTCGCCGCCAGCTATCGCCGGAGACGCGTCAAGGAATCGCCCGAGCCCGGATCCGACCCCTCACTGCGGCAACGCCTCACACTCGCACACGAACGTATTGGCACTGTCACGTTAATTGAATTGTGTAGTGGTGCATGCGTGTTGAGTGTAGCAACGGTTGATCAGAGTAGGGTCGTTGGGATTTCAGGCGGCAGCGTCGAGGACCGTAACGTCATCCCAGACCGCGAAGCGGTCGGTCATCTCGGTGCGCCATTCGGTTGCTGAGTAGATGTCGTCGTGGTCGGAAATGCGTGGAGATGCCGCTGAAGGCCGACAAGAAGCGCTGGGCATGCCGGGCTGATGTGAACCGTATCATCGTCCGTTCGCGCTGACGGCTGAGTTGATGAGAGTTCTCGGCCCGATTGTTCAGGTACTTGGACTGCCGATGCTCGACAGAGGCCACCAGCTCGCGGGCAGCGACCCCGTAGCTGGCCAGCTTGTCGGTTACCAGCACCCGCGGCACATATTGCATTCCTTTGAGCAGCTTGCGGAAAAACCGTTTGGCTGCCTTGGCGTTTCACCGTGATTTAACCAACACGTCCAACACGTTGCCGTCCTGGTCGACCGCGCGCCACAGGTAGTGGGTGCTGCCTTGGATCTTCACCTACACCTCATCGAGGTGCCAGTTGTCGCCCGGGCGGGGGCGGCCGACGCAGCTGGTTGGCGTAGGCCTGCCCGAACTTCTCACACCACCGCCGGACCGATTCATGGCTGACCACCACGCCACGGCCATCCTGACCGCCATGCGCCGCAGCAACCGCATAACTGCTAAAGTCGAGTGATGTCCCGACGGCTATTGGTTGTCAGTGGGAATCTCGACGCAGTATCGAAGCCAGGGCCATGGCCCACTCGCCCGATTCCCACCACCCCAGGGGACTTATCGCGAAATACTGACGATACGACGGAGTTCTGCCTGTATGATCTCGGGTTCGATATGTGGCATGAGGGCATTTCGAATGCTTTTGTCCCGCTCGAGGTGATCCCGCTGACCCGGCAGATCGACTCATTCAGTGGTGGATTGAAGAGCCGAAAACTCGGCGATCTTCAATTATCGCAGGTGCTCGGCCAGTGCGTGCGTGTGCGGCGGTCAACCGACGCCATCCGGCGGGCGGACCCCGGGGTCGTCAAGGTAGCATTGCAGCTGCGCGGCAACTCCACCGTATGTCAGCAGGGACACGAAACTCGCCTGTCGCCCGGTGACATCGCAATTTACGACACCAGCGAACCCTACGAACTCTGCTACCCTGGCACTTTCGACACGCTGGTGACGGTTGTATCGCGAACGTCGTTGAGGGTCTCCGGGGCGGAATTGCGCGAGGCTGCCGCCCGGCGCATTGAGTCGTCGTCCGGGGTTGGTGCGTTGCTCCGCCCGATCCTGGAAATCCTGAATGCGCAGCCATCGGGCACTGCCTGTGCGAGCATCACGCCGCTAGTTACCGATGCGGTGGCCGACCTCGTCAGCGCCGCCGTGCGACTCTCGGCACCGGATGCCCGCTTGAGTTTCGCCGAAACGATACTCACATCGGCGCAGGCCTACATCGAGAGTCACTTGGCCGATGTCGGCCTTTCGCCCGCGGCGGTCGCGGCACAGCACCACGTGTCGACACGGTACCTACAGAAGCTCTTCGCCCGCAACAGCCAGACGGTGTCCGGGTTCATCCGCCAGTGCCGTCTCGAACGGTGCCGCCGCGACCTGGAGGATCCGGTACACGCTCATCGCAGTGTCGGATCGATCGCCACCGCGAATGGACTCGTCAACGCGGCACATTTCTCCAGGCTTTTCCGATCGACATATGGTGTAACGCCGCGGGGGCACCGGAACACCACCCTCAGTACATTATCACGCCCCGGATAATCTCGGCGTTAAGCATCGCCCGGTAGCCCTCATTCACCTGGTCGAGCGAGTAGGTGCGGGTGATCATCTCGTCGAGCTTTAGGTGCCCCTCCATGTAGAGCCTGAGCAGCCGGGGGATGTCGGCGTGGATGTTGGCGTTTCCGAACCAGGTGCCCTTGAGTGTCTTGCGCATCGCCGTCAGGTCGAACAGGTTCAGCGTGACATCGCTGGCTTCAAGATTGCTGACAGAAACATGCACGCAGGTACCACCTTTGGCGACCAGGCTCATTGCGGGGCCAATCAATGCGCCGTTGGCGACAGCAACGGTAATCAATACCTTGTCGGCGAGCTGGCCCCAGGTGATGTCTTGCAACAGGACCAACGCCTCATCGATCGCCGCGACCGCGTGCGTTGCACCGAAGACCTTGGCCTGCTCGCGTTTGAACGGCGCAGGGTCTACGAGGACAACGTGACGCGCACCGGCGAGCGCAGCACCCTGGACAGCGCCGCAACCAACGCCACCCATGCCGAGGACCACGACGGTCTCACCGGCCGATACCTCCGCCGCGTAAACTGCCGCTCCCCAGCCGGTAGTGACACCGCAGCCGACGAGCGCCGCCTTGTCCAGCGGGATGTCCTTGGTGATTTTGACACAGGATGCCTGATTGACCACGGTCACCGGCGCGAAAGTGCCGAGCAAACACATCAGCCCGGCGTCCTTACCGTTGACGTGATGCCGTGCGGTGCCGTCAGAAAGCTGCACACCGGCCAGCAGATGTGCACCCAGATCGCAGATGCTGGACTTTCCGTCGGCACACGACGGACACCGACCACACGCGGGCACGAAGCCGAACACGACATGGTCGCCCACCTCGAGGTTGGTGACACCTGCGCCGATTTCGGTCACCACGCCGGCACCCTCGTGGCCACCGATGTATGGGTACAGCCCCACACGCACGCTGCCGTCACGGACGTGCTCATCGGAGTGACACATACCAGAGCCGACAAGCTCGACCCTCACCTCCCCGTACTTTGGTTGGTCGAGCTCAATTTCCTCGATCTGCCACGGCTGGCCGGGTTCCCACAGCACTGCTGCCCGACTCTTCATAACGTTTCCTTCCTGATAGTTGAAAAGTACTGACTGAACAATTTTTGGGTAGCTGTCGGGTCGGTAGCCAGCTCACAGCACGACCGTGATCACCTTCTCCTCGGTGCTAGCCAGGATGCCCGACCAACCCAGCTCACGGCCTATGCCGCTGGCCTTCACACCACCCCAGGGAAGTGCCGGATCAATTGCGCCCCAACCGTTAATCCAGACAGCTCCCGCGCGCACCTTGGCCGCCAACGCATGCGCATGGCTGACATTGCGGGTCCAAATGCCCGCAGCGAGCCCATAGGCGTTGTCGTTGGCGAGCCGGATGGCTCCGTCGGCGTCGTCAAAGGGGATGACCGTGCCCACCGGCCCGAAAATCTCCTCACGAGCGATCCGCATATCGTTGGTCGCGTCCGCGAAGATCGTGGGCAGCACGAAGAAGCCGGAACCGAATCCCTTTTCACCACCCGCAGCGATGCGGGCACCATCGCTCTTGCCGGCCTCGATGTAGCTCAGCACGGTGTCGCGTTGTTTGGCGTTGACCAGCGCACCCATTGTGGTCGCCGGGTCCAGCGGGTCACCAAGCACTTGGGCTGTCGCGGCTGTGGCGAGGCCGTCGACGACATCGGCGTAGATGGAGCGGTGTACTAGGACACGCGTGCCTGCCGCGCACACCTCGCCCTGGTTGAAGAACAGGCCCATCGCAGTGCCGTTGATGGCGGATTCCAGGTCGGCGTCTTCCAGGATTATCTGCGGTGACTTGCCACCGAGCTCAAGGGTAGTACGTTTGAAGGTATCCGCGGCGACTTTGGCGATGTGGCGGCCCACCTGGGGGCTGCCGGTAAAGCTGATCTTGTCGACATCAAGATGCGTCACGAGTGCCTCACCGGCGATCGGACCTAAGCCCGGGACAACGTTCACTACGCCGTCGGGGAGACCCGCTTCTCTCAGCAGCGACGCGAGATGAAGGATCGACAGCGGCGCGTCCTCCGGCGGCTTGACCACCACGGTGTTGCCAGCGGCCAGCGCCGGTGCCAGCTTCCAGCTGGCGATCATCAGTGGCGTGTTCCACGGGATAATCGCCGCGATGACACCGACGGGCTCGCGGATCACGTAGGAATGCGTCGGCTGGCCGAAATACCCGGCCGTTGGGATTGTTTGCCCGGTGATCTTGTCCGCCCAGCCGGCGAAGTGGCGGAAACTACCGGCCGCGTTCGGTACGTCGAGCAGCAACGGTTGACCGATCGGCTTGCCGACGTCGAGGGCTTCCAGCTTCGCCAGGAGGTCGCCGTCGCGTTCGATGAGGTCGGCGACTTTGTTGAGGATGGTGCCGCGTGCCGCACCAGAAAGTGTCGCCCATTCACCCGACAGTTGCGCTCGAGCCGCACGGACCGCCTCATCGACGTCCGTCGCGTTGCCGGCGGCAACGCTGGTCAGGGATTGCCCGGTAGCTGGGTTAAGATCGGGGAAGGTCGCTCCGTCGCTCGCGTCGCGCCAGTTGCCCCCGACAAACAACCCAGTTGGGGTGTCGGCGGGGAGTCTTGGGTCGACCAGGGATTCGTCAACTGAGGTCATGGCTTCTCCGTTCCTTGTCGCGCATGTGGCGGCCAACTGCAGATCCGTTAAGTGGGGCCACTGCTGCAATTCTGCGCAACCGGGAGTTTCAATACTTGGATCGATGTGCACAAATAGTTGTCGAATCGCGCACAGCGAAATGGTCTCGATGTGCGATTGGCGATGCGACCCGACCGCTCTCGCCACCTGTGTCAGGCCTTTGGCGGCTTGGAAGGATTCTTCGATGCGCCAGCGTTGCGCGGCGACGGTGGCCAGGGTGTGCAAGGTGGCTGGGCGTGGTGTGTAGCAGCGCAGGTAGGCCAGCTCGCCGGTGGTGTCGTTGCGCCGGATCAGCAAATGATGGCTGCCGGTGTCGGTGTCGTC
>NZ_JBYCLA010000249.1:0-4710 GCF_057473665.1 Mycobacterium sp. TH-M25 | reverse complement strand
GCTTCAGCGTCGCCGAACCGGTCCGCCGCGCTCGCGACCATCTCGGGGATGGTCTGCCAGGCTGGTCGGTCGGTCACACGGTGACGAGGCGAGAGAGGTTCCCGCCCATGATCTTTGCCTGGTCTTCAGCGGACAGATGCGACAGCGCCTCGATGTAATAGGTCGGCTCCGCCAGCCCCTCGGGATGCGGCCAGTCCGAGCCGTAGAGCACCTGGTCCACACCCACGAGGTTGACCAGATCGTCGATGCCGTCTTCGAAGAAGGGGCTGACATGAATGCGGTTCTTCACCATCTCGACGGGGTCGTTCGGGAATGCTTCCGGGGCCTTGCGAAAGACCTCGGCCAAGCCCTGCAGCAGCGGCGTCATCCACTTCGAGCCGGCCTCGACGATCGCGACCTTCAACTTGGGGTGGCGGTACAGCGCGCCGTGGATGACCCACGAGCCCACCGAGTCCTGGATCGGCCGCCACTCGTTGAGGATGCCCATCGCGTTGGTCTGGAACGGCAGCATCTCTGCGCTGGCACCGTCCCATTCCGACGTGTACCGCGAGTAGCCGCTGTCGCTGGAGTGCATACCGACCAGCACGTCGTGCTCGACGACCCGTTCCCAGAACGGGTCGAACTCGGGCAGCGCGAACGACCGCGGGCCGCGGAAGCCCGGCACCGGCGCCGGGCGGACCAGGATGGCGCGGGCACCACGCTTGACCGCCCACTCCAGCTCCTCGATCGCCTTCTCGACGATCGGCAGCGTGATGACCGGGGTGGTGAAGATGCGGTTCTGGTAGTTGAAGCCCCAGACCTCGTCCAGCCATTCGTTGAGCGCGTGGACCAGAACATGGATGGCGACCGGGTCGTCCGACAGTCGCTCCTCGAGGAGGCTGGCCAGCGTCGGGAACATCAGGGTGCGGTCCAGACCCAGCTCGTTCATCTTCTCCAGGCGCGGACCGGGCTCGAAGAAGGCCGGGATCGCCCGCATCGGCTCGCCGAACAGCTCGCGCTTGGTCTTGCCGTCCGGGTTGCCGTACTTGAAGTACTCCTCCCAGGCGCCTGGCTTCGCGACGACCTCGAAGGTCGGGTTGGGAATGTAGTTGCTGATCTGGCCGCGGATCGCGATCTTGGTGCGCCCGTTGATCTGCACGTACTGGATGTAGTCCTGGTACTCCTTGGGCAGAAACTTGGTGAGCGCCTCGGGCGGCTCGTAGAGATGGTTGTCCGCGTCAAATATCGGGAACGGCACGTCCACCTTGTGCGACAACTGCCCCATGAAATTCTCCTTCACATTTGTGAGAATGATATTCTCACAGGCAGGTTACCGCAATGCCCCCAAGCGCAATGTCCCCGAGCGCAATGCCCCCTATCCGGCAGCAATATTGCACATTGGCTTCGGCGCCGAGCCGCCAGACGTTAGGGTCTTCCGGAAGGTAACGTGTGCGCGATTCTTAATTCAGGAGAACGCCAATATCGCCCGTGAGTGAGCGCCGGAGGTGCCCATGACAACGATCGGTAAAGCCGTGCTGGGCGCGGCATTGGCGGCAGTCACCGCCGCCGGGACCGCCGCGCCGTCACGGGCGGACGACCCGCCGGCGCATCAGGTCCGCTACGTCATCACCGCGGCGAACCCGATCTGGGCCGACATCTATTACCTGGATCAGCAGCCGCCGAAATTCTCCGACTACAGCCACAACCCGTACCAGTTCACCCCCAACGTGCAGGCCGACGTCGGGCCGGGCCACCCATGGACGTCGCCCCCGGTGATGCTCACCGACCCCAACGACTACGCCATGGTCGTGGTCAGCACCGGGACGGAGCCGGGCACGCCGATGTTCCATTGCGCCCTCGTCATCGACGGCAAGGTCGTGAAATCCAACGACGGCCCTAAGGGCACGCTCTGTTCGCTGCGGAACTGGTGAGCTCGCTAGATCCCAGGATCGCCCTCGAGATGGCGGAGGTAGTTCTCGACAATCGCGACGGTCTCGCGGTGGCCGGCGGACATGTCGAGAGCCTGCTCGAGCACCAGGACGCGGGACACGCTGGTCATCAGCACCGACCACACCAGCGGGGGGAATTTCACCGGGTCGACCCCGTAGCGTTCGAGGATCGTGGTGAGCGCCTTGCGTTGCTCTTCGCGAAAACGCTCGGCGTAAAGCGCGATCTCGGCCTTCAGCGCTTTGCGATGGTTGGCCAGCGCGATGAACTCCATGGTGATGGCGGTGGCCGCCGGGTCGGTGCTGAACCGCCACAATGCCCACAACGGCTGCGGCGCCTGCAACATCCGAGCCTGCACCTCAAGCCCTTCTTCGGCGCGGCGGCGAAACGCGGCCAGGAACAAATCGTCCATGGTGCGGAAGTAGTAGTGCACCAGTTGCGGCTTGAGCTCTGCCCGCTCCGCCACCCGGCGCGACGTGACTGCGGCATAACCCTCTTCGAGCATCAACTGCTCGGCGGCGTCGAGCAACACCGCGCGGTTCTTCGCGTCCGGTGCACCGATCCTGCGGGCCGAAGTCATGCCGTGGTTCCACACTCTCGCCGAAGATTTGCTGGACACGGCTGATCGTAACGTCGAACCACGGTGTCGCCTTGACCACGACATTAACGCCATGCTAAGCAGGTGCTCAGCAAGTTCGGCACATTTGGCGAAAACAGTCCTGGGCGGCACCACATCTCGCCGTCCGAAATACCACGGGTAGAC
Source organism: Mycobacterium sp. TH-M25 (assembly GCF_057473665.1). Taxonomy (NCBI): domain Bacteria; kingdom Bacillati; phylum Actinomycetota; class Actinomycetes; order Mycobacteriales; family Mycobacteriaceae; genus Mycobacterium; species Mycobacterium sp. TH-M25. The sequence goes on along the minus strand of NZ_JBYCLA010000249.1, from coordinate 2,021 downwards.
AGCCTCGGGAGGCCCGCGTACATGAGCAACTTCGATTCGATCGACTTCTTCACCGACCAGTCGCTCGTTCCCGATCCGCACCCGTACTTCGATTACCTGCGCAGCCGGAACCCGGTGCTGCGCCTGCCGCACTACAACGTCGTCGCGGTCACCGGCTGGGAAGAGGCCAACGCGGTCTACAAGGATCCCGAGACGTTCTCCAACATCGTTGCTCTCGGCGGCCCGTTCCCGCCGCTGCCGTTCGACATCGAGGGCTCGGATGATCTCGGCCCGCTGATCGACGCCCACCGCAGCCAGTTCCCGATGTTCGAGCACATGGTGACGATGGACCCGCCCGACCACACCAGGGCGCGCTCGATCCTGAGCCGGCTCCTCACCCCGAGCCGGCTCAAGGAGAACGAAGAATTCATGTGGCGCCTGGCCGATCGCCAACTCGAGGAGTTTCTCGGTAACGGCGAGTGTGAATTCATCGGCGAGTACTCCAAGCCGTTCGCCACGCTGGTGATCGCCGACCTGCTCGGTGTTCCGGAAGAGGATCACAAGGAGTTCCGTTCGGTGCTGGGCGCCGACCGTCCCGGCTCGCGGGTCGGCTCGCTCGACCTGGAGTCGGTGGGCGTCAACCCGCTGGAATGGCTTGACGGCAAATTCTGCTCCTACATCGAAGACCGGCGCAGCTCGCCCCGCGACGACGTGCTGACGTCGTTGGCGACGGCGAAGTATCCCGACGGGTCCACGCCCGAGGTGATCGAGGTAAGTCGTTCGGCGACATTTCTTTTCGCCGCCGGACAGGAAACCACCGCCAAGTTGCTCTCGGCGGCCCTACAAGCGCTTGGTGACCGGCCCGGCGTTCAGCAGAAGCTTCGCGAGGACCGCAGCCTGATTCCTGGATTCATCGAGGAATCGCTGCGGATGGAAAGCCCGGTCAAGAGCGACTCCCGACTCGCCCGCAAGGCGGCCACCATTGGCGGCGTTGACATTCCGGTCGGCACGGTTGTGATGATCCTGCCCGGCGCCGCCAATCGCGACCCCCGCCGCTTCGAGAACCCGCACGAGTTTCAGATCGATCGCAAGAACGTCCGCGAGCACATGGCGTTCGCGCGCGGCGTGCACTCCTGCCCGGGCGCACCGCTGGCCCGGGTCGAGGGCCGCGTCTCGATCGAGCGGATCCTGGACCGGATGTCCGACATCACCATCAGCGAGACCCGGCACGGTCCGGTGGACGGGCGGCGCTACACCTTCGAGCCGACCTACATCCTGCGTGGGCTATCCGATCTGCACCTCACCTTCACCCGGCGCCCGGCGCTGCCGGTGTCGTAGGCGGCTCAGTCGAATGCGTGCCGCGGCAATGCTATTGGGAGCTGACCTCGTCGGCGTATCGCAGGCGGGCTATCGCAGGCAACGCCTTTGGCGCGCAGTAACTTACGTATCCGCGCGGGTCCAGAAGGAGTGACCCGCTTGGGCGATGCAGATCAGGAACAGTCCATCTGGACCCTGCGCGACGTAGTTGTTGAACAGGTGGCAGTCGGCGTTCTCTTCCTTGATGCCCGCCATCGGCGGCGAACGGAACCATCTCGCCTGGTATCGCCGGGGCGATCCACAGAACATCAGCCGGCCGGGTTGAGTGGCGGGAACATAGCCGCCGGATACCCCGAACGCGTAGTAAGTGGTGTTGTCGCATGGCGCGCCCAGCACCATGTTCGGAGCGATACCTGGAGTACATGCCGGATAATCGCAGACGGTCGGCCCCGCGGCCGCGATCGGCGGCATCCACACGCCGATTCCCATCAGCGTAGCCACCACCGCCACGACGAAACGCACAGCAATATTTTTGCATGCGCGGTAAGAAAATTCTCTTCTTCGGAGAAGATCCTCGACGGATACCCGACGCGCATTCAAGGCGCCCCCCGAGCGGTTCGGCCAGCGCTTTTGGAGTGATAACGTAATTCTCCGTGGGTAGCCCGGAACCAGCCGTGAGTCGCGGTGCGCTTGCGCCGGCGATGGTCCAGGAACAGTGACGGATT
>NZ_JBYCLA010000248.1:0-2629 GCF_057473665.1 Mycobacterium sp. TH-M25 | reverse complement strand
CGCGCGTCACACACCGCCGAGGTGGTGCTCGACGACGTCCGACTGCCCGAGGACTACATCCTCGGCGGCCGGGACAAGTTCGACGCTCGGATCGCCCGGGTCAAATCCGGTGCCTCCGCGGGTGGGCAGGCAGCGATGAAGACCTTCGAGCGCACTCGGCCCACTGTCGGCGCGATGGCTGTCGGAGTGGCCCGAGCCGCCTATGAATATGCTCTCGAATATGCTTGCCAGCGTGAGCAATTCGGACGCAAGATCGGTGAATTCCAGGCGGTCGCGTTCAAGCTGGCAGATATGAAATGCCGGATCGACGCGGCTCGTCTGATGGTGTGGCGGGCTGGCTGGATGGCGAGAAATAACCAGAGCTTCGACTCGGCGGAGGGCTCGATGGCCAAGCTGGTGGCCAGCGAGACCGCGGTCTATGTCACCGACGAAGCCATCCAGATCCTGGGCGGCAATGGGTACACCCGCGACTACCCCGTGGAGAGGATGCACCGCGACGCCAAGATCTTCACGATCTTCGAGGGCACCAGCGAAATCCAGCGCCTGGTGGTTTCGCGGGCGTTGACGGGCCTGTCCATCCGCTGAGCCCACCCACCATGATGGCGGCATGACGGCCGAGATCCGGGTTCTCGACAGCGAGGATGACCTTACTGCCGCGGCGCACGTGTTTCGCACCGCCATGGTCGGGTTGCCGCCCCTGCCGAATCTCAAGCCCGGCCAGATCGCAGAGCTGCTCGAACCCGGCCGTACCGTCGCAGCATTCGTCGGTGCACAACTCGTCGGCACAGCTGCCGCGTTCTACGGGGTTTTGAGGAATACGTCGTTGAGGGTGACGGTGCGAAGATTTCGCGAGCGGATGATGTCGACGAGTTGCGGGTAGACGTGGGTGACCGGTAGGTGGTTGAGGTGTCCGATCACGATGGCTTGCGGGGTGAAGTACTCGTCGGCCATCTTGACGATGTAGTCCTCGGTGATCAACGTGGAATCCGACAGCGAACCTGACCATAGGGTTGGCACGGTGTAGCCGAGGTCGGCGGCCACCGCGTCAATAGTGGCGTTGTGCTTGGCATACGGTGGGCGCCAGTATGGTTTCGCGCCGATCCCGTAGTTCTTCTTCAGGAAGTCGTCGTTGCGGGTGAGCTGTTTGGCGATCTCGCTCTTCGTCATTGCCGTCAGATCCGGGTGAGACCAGGTGTGGTTGCCGAGTTGGATCTGGCCAGATTCCACCAACGGTCGCAACATCGACAGGTTGTCGGTCCAGGAGTCGTAGACCCCATTGACGAAAAACGTCAGCCGTATCCCGGTGTCTTTGGCGAACTGCGTGTAGGCACGCACCACCTCGCTGTTGACGCCGTCGTCGACGGTAAGTGCGAGCAGATCGCCACGACCCGGGAGCTTCGATAGCGCGCCGCCGCCAGGCAGCCGGATGCGGGCACTCGTTGGTGGCGGCGGCAATAAGCCCGTGGCGCTGGGAGCCGTCGTCAGCTCGGCAGCCACCGGAGCTTGGGCGAATGTTCGCGGTTGCGGGTTGACCACGAGGCGTGCTGCGCCGACGCCGGCCACAGTGGCCGCGGCGAGCGTGCCTAAGAAACGACGCCGGTTTAGCTCTGACACGGCATGGCCTCGATCACACGTGCGCACCATGACGGATCCGGCAAGCCCGCTGGCGGGATGCCCATGCCGCCACAGTCCGTCTCCACAGCAGCGAACCGTACCACCAGCAGGGCCAATATGCCGGATTAGTTCCGGCAGGTCAGCTGCGGATTACCGTCGAAGGATAACGGGCCATTAGAAATTCAGAGAGCATTGACCGTGGGGGGGAATCTGAGCACCACGACGCCGCTATGGTGCCAAAGCCGATCGCAGCCATCACCTGCCGTCGACGATTTGGCGCTCAACGTGCTGGAACGCTAATTTCCTGGGGTGATGTTCTCAGCTGCTGGTGCAGTCGCGCGGTGGGTTGCCCCTTTCCTAACGGTTGCGGCCGTTGCCGGCATAGGTTTTCTTGCCGACCCGGTGCCGGTCGGTCCCGCCCCGGCGGTGCGCTTGGCCGGTGATGCCAACCCGTTTGCCGGCATGCCCTTCTACGTCAATCCCAACTCAGCGGCTATGCGCGCCGCGCAGCATGCCGATCCGCCGAGTCCCGAGTTGACCGCCATCGCCAACACGCCGCAGGCGTACTGGATCGTCCCGGGCTCTTCGGCAGCCACGGTCGCGAAGTACACCGGTGACGCGGCGGCTGCTGGCGCCATCCCGGTTCTGACGCTTTACGGAATCCCCCACCGCGACTGTGGCAGCTTCGCTGCGGGCGGTTTCGGGTCGGCCGGCGAATACCGCGCGTGGATCGACGGTATCGCATCCGACGTGGGCGCTTCGCGGACGGCGATCATTGTCGAGCCCGATGCACTCGCCATGGCCGACTGCCTCTCGGCTGACCAGCGCCAAGAACGCTACGACTTGATTCGCTACGCCGTCGATACGCTGACCCGCAATCCGGCCACGGCCGTGTACGTCGACGGTGGTCACTTGCGTTGGCATAGCGCCGAGGACATGGCTGCCAGGCTCAATCAGGTCGGTGTTGCTCGCGCGCGGGGATTTAGCCTCAACATCGCGAACTTCTTCACCACCG
>NZ_JBYCLA010000247.1:0-3905 GCF_057473665.1 Mycobacterium sp. TH-M25 | reverse complement strand
GACCATCGTCCGCACGTGTGAGGCACCCATCCCCCGCGCACCACCACTAATGAGCGCGACCTTTCCCGCCAACCGTTCTGCCACTGTGTTTCTCCTGTCGAAGCACCGCCTGGATGCGTCATCGTCCGGGTTCCGGTGATTGGACCAGTTCCAGTGTCTTTCGCTCTAATCGGTATCAAAGGCTCCGTCGCCCAGGGGATCTGGTGGTGTGGTGACGGTGAGGGCGCCGGTGTCGGGATGCACCTGGTATGCGCCGCTATCGACATCGCGGACGGCAATAAGCCCGGCCAATGTCGCGGAAATGTCGTGGCGTTGCCGACTTCCAGCGGGAACCACATCATCGGGCACAGTTACATGCAGCAGCCGGGGCGTGGTAGCCAAATCGAAGTGGAACGCTTTCGTCATGGCATAGCACGCCACCACCATGACGATCGAGAACGGCAAGGCGGTAGCAATGGCAGCGGTCCGCAATGCGGTCAGTGACCCGGCACCGCCAACCAGTAGCAATACGGCGGCAGCCGTCCCTGCCAGCATCGCCCAGTAGACCCGGGTCAGCTTGGGCGGGTCCAGCTCACCCGTTGACAAGATATCGACGACCAACGAACCAGAGTCCGACGATGTGATGAAGAAGAACACGATCACCACCACCGCAAGAACGCTGGTGATCACCCCTAAGGGCAGACCTCCGAGCAATTGGAAAAGCGATGTGTTGGCATCCACCGCTCCGTCGATGAGCATGTCGCCGTCGTTGCGTTGCCGCAACACCGCCAAGTCACCGAAGATGGTGAACCACAGCGAAGCGATCAAGGTGGGAACCAGCAGCACGGCCCCGATGAACTCCCGGATGGTCCGCCCCCGGGAAATCCGCGCGATAAACATCCCGACAAATGGCGCCCAACTGATCCACCAGCCCCAGTAGAAGATCGTCCAGTCAGCGAGCCAGCCATCGTGGGAGAACGGGGCGGTGCGCAACATGAATTGCGGCAGCGATTGGACGTAACCCCCCAGGTTCTGCACCCACGACTGCAGTAGGAACAGCGTTGGCCCAAGCAATAACACGAAGAGGGCCAGTGCCGCGGCGAGCGACATGTTGATGTTCGAGAGCCACTTCAAACCCCTGCTGACTCCACTGACTACCGACGCCGTCGTGGTGGCGGTGATGACAACGATCATGCCGACCATCCACCAGTTGTCCACCCGGATCCAGCCGAGATACTCCAAACCGGCGGCAATCTGGGTAATACCGAAGCCCAGCGATGTAGCCACACCGAATAGTGTTCCGACGATTGCGATTACGTCGACAGCGTGTCCGAGCACCCCCTCAACGCGACGCCGACCCAGAACAGGCTCCAACAACCAACGCACCGACAGGGGGCGGCCCCGCCGATAGGTCATATAGGCCATACCGAGACCAACCACCGCGTAGATTGCCCAGGCGTGCAAGCCCCAGTGGAACACTGTCAGCGCCATCGCCTGGTTGGCCGCCGCATCAGTGAGCCCGAGCACACCTCGTGCCTGCGGTGGTCGCACGTAGTGGCTGAGCGGCTCGGCCACGCCGTAGAAGACCAAACCGATACCCATACCCGCGCTGAATAGCATTGCCAGCCATGCCCAAAAGCCGAACTCGGGTAGCTCATCGTCGCGGCCGAGCCGAATGGTGCCGATCTGGGAGACACCGCAGTACAGCGCGAACACCACAAACCCTGTGGCGGCCAAGATATACCACCACCCGATACTGGCGGTGACCGCGGTGTTCAGCCGGACGAACGCGTTCGCAGTGGTGCCCGAGTAGACGACGGAAACGACGATCATCGCGATGATCACCACTGACGCAGGAATGAAGACTGCGGGCTTTACACTCCGCCAGGCATTGACAACAACATTCGGGCCGCCACGGTCTTTTCTGCGCATATCAGGCAACGCCATCACACTTCCTCGTCACTGTGTCCATGTCACGGACACTGCATCGCCGCTCCTGTCTAGCGTGGCACGCAGCACGCACCCGAGCGATCCCTTGGACAACAAAAAAGACAGCACGAACTGGCTTTCCGACAAACCAAGGTTGATCTTCTCGCAGCGAAATGGGATCGCTAATAATAACCCATGCGTCAGCCGCCTAGGGCAGCAGCCCTGCCTGACGGTAAACGGCCGTGAGGTAGCGGTGCATCTCGACCACATCGGGCGGATCCGGTTGCAGCACACGCCACATGATCGCGCCAACCATCATGTCGATCGCCACGTCCAGATCGGCATCAGCCGAGACCGTTTCGAGCTCGCGTGCCCGCGCCAGCAGACGCGCTGCAAGCGTGCGGCGTGGCACAATGTAGTGCTTCCAATACGTAGCCATCAGCGAGGGGTGGCTGACGGCACAGCCAAGGACCCTGGCGACCAGTGCTCGAAACTCCGGCGCGGCCGCGGTCTGTGCCGCGTTTGACAGCGCCGCTTCGACCAGCTCGTATGGCGATGCCGTATCGATCACCTCTGGCGGCGGCCACGAGACCTCATTGGCAAACAGCGTTTCGATAGCCGCTGCGATCAGCTCCTCTTTGGTCGACCATCGGCGATAGACCGTCAGTTTGCCAACGCTGGCGCGTTTGGCGATCTGCTCGATGCTGGCCCCGTCGATACCCCGCTCAATAAACAGCTCGATGCCAGCCCGCAATATCGCGGCATCGGCAGCGGCATCGCGAGGTCGTCCGCGGCTGCGCGCTCGCGTCATCGCACCCGTCCGGTGTGCATCGCGGCAGCCAGCCACCGCTCGAGACCAACCGTGTCATCGACATCGCCACGCCATGCCAGGTGGGCGTCCGGACGGACCAGCATCGGCTGCGCACCGTGGTAGCGCAACCGATCCAGATAGTTCCCAAGCCACGTCCGGGCAACGTCGTAGCCGGCGAAGGTGACAGCGTGCTCGGGCACCAACAACGCCCACCGCCCGCCCAGCTCGGCGTGCAGTCGTGTCGGTGTGCCGTCATCGCGCACGCAGTCGAGGTCGGCGATCCGATCACCCGGACGTGGCTTACGCCCGCGGCCTCCCAACGGGCCCTTGCGGTAACTCACCCACAGCTGCGAGGCCGTGTACGTCGCCCAGCGCTGGACTGGCGCCAAGCCCACGAGCGGCACCACGATTCGGTCCCGAACAAATCGGCCTACCGGCTTACTCGCGATGTTCATCCGCGTCACCGTGCTTGTGCCTCGCAACACCTCGGTTGCCAGCGGCCGGCGTTCAGTCTCGTACGTGTCGAGCAACGCCTCACTTGCCTTGGCGCGCAAGATGAGAGCGAGTTTCCAGGCCAGGTTCTCCGCGTCGCCGATGCCGGTGAGCATGCCCTGGCCGCCGAATGGCGCATGCGCGTGCGCGGCGTCGCCAGCGATCAGGATCCTGCCCCGACGGTACGAGTCGGCCAGCCGGCGATGCACGGAGAACAGCGACAGCCGCCACAGGTCGTTGCTCCCGCCGGAGTCGGGCATCGGCATCGCTCCGATCATGCCAGCCGGATGAATCCAGCCGGTGGTCCCGCTGCGATCGAGATCCCAGTCCAGGTGCAGATCCGCGAGCAGGAACCGCTCGCTGAGCCTGCAGCCAGGAAAGCCGATGCCGGCCAGCTGGCGGGTTGCACTCCCCGTGCCGTCACAACCCACCAGCCACTGCGTTCGGACGGACTCGCCTCCACCGGGTACCGCAGTGACGCCATCGTTATCCTGCCGAAGGTCGACAAGCGCACGATTCCACTCCGGCACACCTCCGAGCTCGGCAAAGCGGTCGCGTAGCGCCGCCTCGATCTTGGCCTGCGACACCAGCATTGGCGGGGCGGCGGTCCTTAGCCCGAGATCGCCGAATCTCAGTCTCATGATTGGGCGGTCGCCGAGATACGTCGTAATCCGCATACCGCGCAATGACTGGT
>NZ_JBYCLA010000246.1:0-32330 GCF_057473665.1 Mycobacterium sp. TH-M25 | reverse complement strand
GCAATGGAACACCCTCGACAATGCTGCGCGCAGATCCCATATCAACCAATAGAAGCGGTGGCTCAACCAATGATAAAACGAAACCGTCCAATTCGATGACGTAGCTGAGGGATTGAACACGATCATCGACCGCAACGCCCAGACACCTCCGGGGGCCAAGGAGGTACCCGTCATCACCGGACCAAATACGATCGGCAAGAGCGCATTCATCAAAGACTGGGCACGCCAGCGCTACCTTGAGTGGACTGCACCGAGCGCCGTAGCTAAGACAGGCCGTCCGGTGTGGTATCCGACGCCTGAGATTGAATGTGATTTTTGCCCAGTAGTATTCATCAACCTTCAGGATGATGCGCAAACCAAGGCACTCGATTCACAAGTCTTAGGCTTTTACGGCCTGCCCAGCGGTAGTACCGCCCATGACACGACCCGGAGCGCGATGAACGCGGTGGTGCGTCACCGGGCTCGCGTGGTGGTGATCGACGATGTCAACCTGCTCAAAACAGAATGGCGCGGCGCCCGTAAAGTGCTCGACCACATCAAGTTCCTCAACACCGAACTCGGCGAAAGTTCGGCGAGTCTGGTGCTAGTAGGCGCCAACTTGATCGGGGGAGAACTGTTGAACGATCCGCAGATCAAAGGTAGGTCAAGGACGTTCGCCGTGACCCAGTACGAAATCGACGAACCCGATGAGCAGCGCGCCTGGCAGCGCGTCATTCGTGATATCGAGAAGCGTCTTCGTCCCCATCTGCCAGCTGGCAGGGAGGGGATGCTGTACCGAGATCTCCCGGGAGAACTGTGGTTTCGTACGCAAGGCTATTTTCAAGATCTCAAACAGTTGATCTGCGAAGCCACGCTCGCCGCCACCGTCGACGGCACCCACGTGATTGTGCGCGACCATCTCGATGCGGTCACCCTCAGTGATCGCGCCGAAGCCAGGCGGCGCGAGATGATGGATCGAGACGCGCTCCTCAACGGTGTCAAGAAGAGGGATACATCAAAGGCGCACGCCACCGCGATATCACCGACCGCCAAGCACGTCACGTCCTCGTCGAAACGATGTTAGGCTCGCCAATCCGGTCAGCCCGTCAGCTCGTCGAAAACCAGTGCTCGTAGGCCGACTTGAGCGGCGGGGGCGAGCCGGTCGCTAAACTCGCGGTAACCGGCCTTGGCGCGCGCAGTGATGGGGTCACGCCAGCCAGGGCTTGCACCGAGCCATCCCTGGGCCGGCACGCACCACATCCACGTGATCGCATACCGCAGCGATGCCGGCCGACGATCCGGCGTAGAAGATGTGCGCCAGCGATCGAACCAGTCGGCGGGGTCGGAGGCGAGAGCGGCGACGCGGGATTCGCGTTCACGGAAGTTACGGTTGCGCGGCAGCACACGCAGAGTTCGGTGCACCGCGTCAGCGAAAACTTCTGGTGCCGCACGCATCCGGCCGCTCGCAGCACGTGCGGTTCGGCGGCCGATCACCGGATCCAGCCCAAGCTGCACGGCGGCAGTAGACCAATTCTGCGCGGCGGTGACCGATCGCGCCAAGCAGAGCGAGACGTAGAGGCGGGCCGTCCACTGATAGCTGCCGAGCATGCCGTCGAAGAACTCCACGAAGAGCTCAAGATCGAGCAGCTGGGGGATTGCAGTGATCGGCGGCGGCTGTCGGATTCTTGTCTCGCTGAGCCGACGGCCGACGTGGTGTCGGCCCGAAACGGCTGCAGAAATTAACGCGTGGGTCGTCGCGGTGCGGGTAGTGCGATTGATCAGCCAATTGCTCGGTCCGTTGGGCACCGCCGAGATCGGCGCCAGCCATCCCGCTAGGCGTGCTCCCGCCTCGCTGAGCGCCGACTGACCGAGGATGGCGTGGGCTTCGGCGAGAACGTCTCCACGTAACGCCGAGCTCTTGGGCGGGCTGATGCCCCACCGGGGCCCGCGAAGCTCGGCCGTGCGCGAGGCGGTTTCGTTGCGGATGAGGGCTGCCCACTCCGGTACCGCGGAATCCCCGGCAGCAGTGAGGAGGTGCAGCAGCATTGTCGCGATGTGTCGCAGTTCGGCGAGAAAGATTCGGGGATCGACGTGTCGGCCTAGCATTTCGACACGCTGAGCTGCCAGCGCCGTTACGATCGTGTGCGCGGCGGCGACTGCATCCGGTGCCGCCGGGCGTGTTCTTTGGCCCGCAATCGGCCGACCGCAATGCCGTTTTACTCCCGTCGGGTTGCCGCACGGCTGTTCTCGACCTACCGACGGGCGCATAGGGGAGTGCCGCCGCGTCCGGAAACGCTGTTGGCACGCATCACATTCAGTGAGCAACTCCACTTCGTGAATCCTGCAGACCGTGATCAGCGGTAGCCGCCACTCCAACCGCCATATGCCGTCGTGCGCGAGGCATTTGGGGCAGGCTTGCGAGCCGTGCGGGGGAAACCAGCCCTGCGCGACGAGGCTGCGGTAGGTGTGCCGCCGGCTGGGGTCAAGCCCTTCCAGGTGTAGCGGTAGACCGTCGCCGTAGCGCATCAGCGTGGCCGCAGTCAGTGCAGCGCGGTCGACCCCGCCGAGGTTGGCGATCGCTTCGATGGCGGCGCCTTGGGGCCTGATCATCAAAAATGTCAGCGCCGCCGGAGCGGTACGGAGCGCCTCGAGCATGAGCATGTGCATGGTCGCGGTGGAGATCCCGTTCACCTCGGCGAGCCGCTCGAGGTAGCTGTCCAGCGCTTCAGCGGGGTGCAGCGCAGGTCGACTCGGTAATAGCTCAACCATGACAACGCTCAGTCAGCCCCGTTCGACAGCGGATCCTGCTGCCCGATGCGGCTGAACGCAGCAACGCCGGCAACCCGCAGCAGGCGTCAAACCAATGTATTACTAGTAGGGCAGACATTGGGCAGGGTTCGCCGATAACTGAAGCGGTGCCCACTCGTCCGAATCAGAACAATCCGGAACGCGTGGCGCGCTGGGAGCAATCCCGACGACGCGTCGGGGCCAACATCCGCAGGGTGCGTACTGAACAGGGCATGACGCAGGAAAGCCTCGCGCTGCATTCCGGTGTGACCCGCAACGTGCTCATCGACGTGGAATTCGGTCGCCGCGGGCTGCTCTACGAGCGACTCTTTGACATTGCTGAGGCATTGCAGGTGCCCGTCTGCGACCTGATGGCTTCGCGCGAGCATTCGTTAAACCGGGATCGCGAAACTCGCCCGGATTGACGTCGATGGCAACGGCGGCCGACATATTGCGAGCGCGGCTGGGTCCGCGAACGCTCCCGCTGAGCATCACGCCGTTGCCGGGAGAGGCGCTCGAGTCGTGGTTGGCGGCACTGGCACAGTGCCTCGATGTTCAGTGGGGCAAGTTCCTCAGCGCGATCCTTCCCCCGGCCCTAGTGTCCGGAACACACTCGGTGTGCCGGCTGGACCTCGCCGCACACCTCACGGCAGCGGAACTGCGGTTCATCTCGGCGGCGACGGGTGTCGACACCGCCTCCATCGAGGCGTTGACGTGGCGCCGATTCGACGGCCTCATCGGAAGCGTCGATGTCGCCCGACGACAGATGAAGATGACCTGGCCCTTCCGCCGGTTCCGATTCTGCCCCGCGTGCCTGGCGAACTCGCACGGACGCTGGCAGCTGCAGTGGCGACTCCCGTGGGTTTTTGCCTGCCAGAAGCACTCCTGCTTGCTCGCTGATAGCTGCCCGGCGTGCGGACATACTCAACGCACCATCCGCGGCTGGCTCAGGGGCGACCTCGTGCCTGCTCCCGAACTGTGTCGCGCCACCGCACCGAACGGAAGTCGTTGCGGGCACCTTCTATCGGCAACACCAACCATTGCTCTGGCGGAAGGACACCCTTTCCTCACAGCGCAGGTCGCGCTATCCGAAATCCTCTCCGACACAACGGTAATCGCAGGCCTATACCAAACGGTGCCGGCGTCGACGCAACAGTTCCTGGCGGATCTGCGACTGCTGGCGATGCGGTTCGCTGAGGCAACCGATCCGCGTGAACCCACGGTCATCACGGCACCGAATCCGGGCAGCAATCTCATCGGCGCGTGGGACAGCGTGGACGTCCGGCGGTGGCGAGCCTCACCGAAGACGCGTCGCACGGTGCCGGCAGTGATAGCCGCGGTGGGAATCACTTCCGCGCTTGAGGTCCTCCAGTGCCGCACGGTGGACGAAGCCGGCGCCCGGATGCAGCCATTGCTGGCCACGCGCCGCCAAGCCGGCAAAGCGGTGAACACCGGTGCCTTGACCACGCGAAACCGTAATCCTGTCATCGACGCGGTAACGGTGCGGGCACTCCGAGACTCGATGGGCCCGTTGGACCAACTGCGGTACCGAGCGTGGGAGCCGTTACCGCGATGGTCGCGCAAACTCAATGCGTCCGCGCTACGCAATATCCCCACCTGCCTGTGGAGCGACTGGTCGATCCGGCTGCTGCCCCCGGACGAAAGAACCGGGCGACGCGGCGCCACACGAGCGGGCCTGGCCATGCTGCTGCTCGCGGTGGGCAATCGCGCTTCCGAACCCGAGATGGCAAAGAACCTCGCGCTCGCGCGATTAGCCGCGAAGCAGGCTGAAAACCCTTGCATTCGTGTCAGGTTGCTCCTGCGTGAGAACGGTTGGTGGCCTAATGTCGCGACAGCACTGACACGGCTGGCTGACTATCTGGCTAATCAGCCAAGCCCGATCGACTACGCGCGACGACGGCGTCTGGACTACCGAAAACTCCTGCCAGACAACAACTGGCGGGAAATATTCACCGCAACCGATTTCGGGGACCTCGACTGTACCGCCACGGGACAACGAGTCCGGAACTGGATGTTCGAACGGATCAGCATGCTGCCCGCTGACATGTCCCCCTTCACCGCACCCAACTCTGAACCGGTGGGCCACTTCCAAGAACCCATCGAATTGCTCGCACCCCCAATTGCTGATCGGCTCGACGCCATCGCATCACGATTTCTCCAGCAGCACAGGATCGTTGACGAACCCGTCACATGGTCGCCGCCCCTGTCACTGGTCGCCGATCTTGACCTGCCCGGACCCGACGTCGAGGCGCTGGATATCGAACAGCTCCATCGAGCGATCCTCACGGGACCGCGATCGACCAGTGGCGCCGCCAAAGCCATGGGCGTGCGGCCGATGGTAGTTCGCCACCTCCTGGAAAGGTCGCCGCTGCCTCAACCCGTATGCCGGGGGCAACAGCGCCCGAAGAAGCCAACACGCCTCGACCGGGCACGCCTTCGACTTCCTGCCGCGGAACTCGCCCGACTGCACCAACAGGAGAAATGGTCGCTTTACGCCATCGGAAAGCAGTTCGGCATAGATTCAGATGTTGTCAAACAACTGGCCGTCGAGCAGGGCATCGTCCTCAATCTTGTCTCGGTGCTACCGAAGCCCGTCGACCCCGAGTGGCTGCACCGCGAGTACATCGTCAAAAAACGCACCATGGAAGACATCGCACTCGAAGTCGGCATCAGTCCATGGACACTGCGCGCGAGAGCCAGCGAAATCGGAATACGCAAGCGTCGCCCAACACCCTCCATTCCCGAGGCGTGGATCTACCAAGAGCATGTCGTCAACAAGCGCAGCCTGACCGACATGGCGCGCGACGCCGGCGTCGACCGCCAGGTCCTGTCCAGGCGAGCGCACAAACTCGGAATTCCCCTGCGCCGGGACCCATCTCGACGAGCCACGTTAGCCATCACCCGGGAACGGTTTTATACGGAGTACGTGATCAACAACCGCACCCTTACCGACATGGAGCGGGATTTCGGAGTGACGCACCATACCTTGAGCAAACTGGCCAAAGGGTGGGGGATACCGGTGCGCAAAGGCCGCCGACCGTGACCACGCCGCCCGTCACTGGACACGGACGCGTCGAAGTCAGCAGTCGACGCCGAGATCGGAGCGAAAGAATGATGAGATGACAGGTGTTCGACACGTCGGCGAACGACCTAGCGACAAACGCAGTTCCCGACGCGCCGGCGCGGACTGGCGATCGCAGAGCATCGGTCGACGCAGGGTGAGCCGGAGCTCAGAACTTCCGCGCTGCAAACGATTTGGCGCTGTCACGCGAGCGACTCACTGATTCCGGTCCAGCTCCGAATGTGAACCATAGCCAACTTAGCCTTAGCCGACGATCTCGCGAATTCTTCTATTCGCGGCGGGCGGCTCAACGACACTTCACCACGCCGAAGCGCACACTCGCGGATTGCCCTACTAGTAGTACAATTAGTTTGTGGCTCAGGTTCAAACCCCAACAAATTCGGGCGAACGTGTAACGGACGTCGCCCTCTTCCTGGCGCTGGCCGCCGCTGCCTCGACCCCATCCGTCCAGGCTTGGCCGTGTCCAGGGGGTTCGTCAAGTTAACGGTGTAACTGGTTGTGTTGGTTTTACTTTCGGACTGGGGCTTCACCACCGCCTGCGCGCCACATTGTGGCACCTGGCGAAGCTTGCGCCGGTGCCCGCCACCCCGGCGATGACGGGGAGGCGATTGGGTCACACGGCCTGGATCGCGCGGTACCGGTCCGCCCAGGAGCGTATTGACACCTCGGCGGCGGGCGCAGTGCGATCGAAGGCATGAGGGCAGCCGGGCCGGACATACAGCTCGATCGACACACCCGCGCGCCCCAGGTTGAGTGCGTAAAGGATGCTCTCGTCGCGGAAGATGTCTAGCTCACCCACGTCGATGAACGCGGGGGCGAGGCCAGCGAAATCCGTTAGCCGCGATGGCGCGGTGAGCGGACAGGTGTTCGTCCCTCCCCGCTCCGCATCGAGGAGTGCATTCCATGCGGTGAAGTTGTTGTCATACGTCCACGTCGCGAACGGCGCGATCTCGGGGTCCGGTTGGATGTTTCGGTCGTCCAGCATCGGGTAGATCAGTATCTGCTTCGCCACCGGGATGCCCGCGTCGCGCGCGGCGATGGCTATCCCGGCGGCGACGCCGCCACCGCCGCTGTCGCCCATGATCGCGATGCGCGCCTTGTCCACCCCGAAGGTGTCGGCCCGCGCCACGAACCACGCCAACGCGGCATGGCCGTCGTCCACGAGAGTCGTGCCGGAGTATTCCGGAGACAGTCGGTAATCAACGGACAGAAAAGGAACACCTGTCTGCTCTACATATTTTGACACCACGCGGTCGTACAGATCGACCGATCCACACACCTTCCCGCCACCGTGGTAGTACACCACCGCTGAACCGGGCACCGACCGCTCCCTGGTGTACCAGCGCACCAGGATCTCTCCGTCCGCGACAGCCACCAAGTGGTCCTCCGTCAGGACGCTGGGCGAGTCGGGTTCTGCCGAGTCCATTAGCTGCAGCGTCATGTTGACAACGTCGCGCAGCGCGATGGCGTCTCCCCGTGGCGTAACCGGGACCAGACCCCCGGCCTCCGCTGTTGCAGCTAGCACCGCCGCGATCTCGGCGTCCAGGCTAAATGGCACGGCGATCTCCGTTCTTCACAACATCGTTGAAGTTCGACACTGAGTGCCACGTGTGTGACACCTAGTGCACACTCAGCAGTATCCGGGATTCCGCGACCCGTCCGACGTCTCTGCTTGGGGACCTTGGAGCCTACGGTGGCCGCGACTGCCGGCCACGGTCGACGCCCGGGCCCAGCGACCCTGGACGGGCGCTTAGGCGAAACTGTCGAGGGCGTCCAGGTCGTCGATTGCGGCGGTCATCCGCCGGATGAACTCTCGGGAGCTTGCCGGGGGCTGCATCTTTGGGGCCTCCGGCGGCTGGCCGAGCGTGCCGGTCCACCAGGCCAGCGCGGAGAACAGGTTCTGCCGGTACAGCCGCCACGCGGTGTCGAACTCCACCCGCGGCGCGCCGGCGGCATGAAGCTGCTCGACGTAGTAGGACACCAGGTCGCGCTCCCAGGCGCGGCGGTTGTCCGGCGTCAGCGCGGTGGACAGCGCGTAGGCCAGGTCGCGGCCCCAGTTGCCCTTGCAGGAGCACTGCCAGTCGTTGAGGCCCATCTCCCCGTCGTTGTCGATGTACCAGTTCTTCAGGTGCACGTCGGAATGGATGAGTGTGCGGGGCAGCTCGCGGTGCTGCTCGACGCAGCGCAGCGTTGCCGGCCAGATCTCGTCCACCCGGGCGAACAGGCGGGACGGGATCACATCCTCGGCCATGGCGAACCCACGCGCGCAGGCCGGCCCGAATCCGGCAGCCTCTACGGTGATCGAGAAGTAGTCCTCCCAGTCGTTGAACTCGTGCAGGGAGGTGCTCAGCTCTGGGCTGTCAAGGTACTTCGCGTGTAGCTGGGCCAGCAGTCGCAGTTGGCTGCGGGCTTGTTCCAAGGTCAGGTCGAGCTCGTGGGTGCCGAAGGTCACTTGGCCGGCGAGGTCGCGCATGATGATGATCGAGTTGAACGTCTCCGGGTCGTACTGGGCGAACAGCGGGTGCGGCGTCCGGATGTCCAGGGTGGGCAGCACCTTGTTGTAGAAGACCGCCTCGGCCGCGATGCCGCCGTTCATGCCCAGCAGGTACCGGCTCTCCAGGCTCATTGTGCTCTTGCAGAACACGCTCGTCGGCAGTTCGGCCTCGATGCGGGCGGCGTTCCAGGTCAGGTAGATATGCCGGCGACTGGAGGTACCTTCGTCCTCCTTACCGAGGCGGTGGGACAGCACTTCCGCGCCCGGAACGTCCGCGGCCAGTACGGCCGTCAGCCAGGCCGACGTGATCTCCTCGTAGCTCAACGGCAGCTGGTCGGCGGAGGCGAGGGTGCGGTTGCGGCCGCGCTCGATCTCCTCGGCGTAGTTCTTCTTGATCTGGTCGAACGTGATCATGAGCTCTCCTGGTTGGCTTCCGCCAACATCGATGACGGCGCGATGAGATCAGGCTCGCGCACCGCGAGCGGCAGTTGATAGGACCGACCGGCAAGAGATCGAACGCCCGGCTCCGCGACTGGTGATAACCATCGAGCTCTCGAAGTGGCGAACACAAATAAATTATCCAGAGTTGAGTACCATAATGTGCCCGATGGGGAGTCCCGAGTCCGGTGCCGACGAGGTGCGTAGGCTCGCGCGTGATCTGCTGCCGAGGGTGCTCGCCATCTCGTCACAGGTCACCGACCACGTCCTGCCGGTGGTGCCCGAGCTGGCGCCGGCCGGCGCCCCGAACGCGGTCGCCCTGGTGCAGGAAAGCACCGATCAGAACATCGGCGCGATGCTCTCGACGCTCGCCTTCGGAGTCACGCCGACCACCATCGAGCCGCCGACCGGCACCCAGGACCTGCTGGACAACCTCACTATCGCCGGTGGCAACGTCACCGACCTGTTGCGGGCCTACCGGGTCGGCCACCAGCTGCTGTGGCGGCTGTGGAGCGAGCACGTGTACGCCGAGATTCGCCAACCGGAGCTGCTGCCGGCCGTCCTACGGATCTCCTCGGCGCACCTGTTCGACTTCATCGACCAGGCCTGCCAACGGATCGTGGACAACACACCGGCGCCGGGGTCCGACACCAGCCCGAGGCGATTCGGTGACCGGCACGAGGTGGTCCACCGGTTGCTCGGGTCCAACCCGGTCGACCTCGGCGCCGCCACCGCGAGCCTGGCTTACGAGCTGACCCGATACCACGTGGCGCTGCTCGTGGCGCCGCTCGCCGAGGTGGCCGACGTGCGCCGGGAGCTCGACGGCCTGCTCGCGGCGGCCCCGGTGCCGGCGTTCGCCATTCCCTCCGGAGAGGGCAGCTGGTGGAGCTGGCTCGGATTCCCCACCGAACCCACCGCCGACCAGCTGACGGCGGTGGCCGCCGTCCGGGTCAGTGGGGTGCTCGTCGGAATGGGCGAACCCGGCCGGGGGCGGGAGGGGTTCCGGCGCTCGCTCGGGCAGGCACGGGAGGCCGAGCGGGTCGGACGGCTCGCGCAGCATCCTGGGCCGGGCGTGGTCCGGCACCGGGACATTGAGATCGCCGCCATCCTCTGTGGCGACCCGGACCGAGCCCGCGCGCTGGCCGCCGCGCGGCTCGGTGACCTAGCCAGACGCGACGAGACCGGCGAACGGCTCCGCGCCACGGTGCGTGCGCTGCTCGCAAATGGGCACAACCGCGGCCGGGCCGCCGCCGCGCTGCACGTGCACCACAAAACGGTGACCTACCGGCTCAACCAGGCTGAGGAGCTGCTCGGGCGGTCGCTGTCTGACGACACCTTCGGGCTGGAGACCGCGCTGCTCATTGACCAGACCCTGTTCGGCCCCTAACCTAACCGGTCGTCGTCAGCCAGCTGGGTGGGAAATGAATCGGCGAACACAGCACTGGCGAGATGTCTGTCGGTGGCAATCTCGCTTCGAACGCTTAAGTCGTACAGTGCATCAGGCATATGTGTTTGCCATCAGCTGTCGAGGAGCGATCGAGACGACGATCTCGGAATCCCTGGAACCGCCTCTGAGGCGGATGTCCCGAGCTCCGGAACTTCGGTGGCGGTTCGGTGAGCATCAGGCTGCGCTCACCTGGTCATTGTGCACGACGGTTCCAACAGATTCGGCGATTTCACGTTGGAGTGCTGCTCGGAGTTTGGGCTGGTGGAGGTGACCGTTGACGCGGCGGAATTGCTTGCCGGCCTTGACCATTCCGGCGGCGCACCAGCGTAGCGCCATCTGCCCGCCGTGCCAGCGCTTGACGTTGCCGGCGTGTTCGCGGCACACCGAGACATCGACTCGATGCATTTCGTCGAGCGCAGCGTGCGCGCGAGCGTGGGCGGAACACCCAATCGGAGCACGGTGAGGGGCTCGTGCAGGCCCTCGCGCAGGCTGCCAGCCGCGCCGGGGTTGGGTGCGGTCGAGTTCTTTGGCCAGGGCCAGCAGCGCTGCTTCGGCCTGCAGCGCTGACCCGGCGTGGTAGGCGTCGGTCATCCTGCGCCCCACGGTGCTGCGACGTCGTTGCGGCAGATGGTCTTTCACATTTCTGACCTTGTGCAGTTGGCACAGTTGGATCACCGGGTGATCGAGCACGTCGACCACGGCCTTGCGCAGGGCCTTCGAACCGTCGATCCCGACCAGCATCGGGCGGGTCACGTCCAGCCTCCGCTCATGCAGGTCCACCAGCAGGTCCACCAGCAGGGCGGTGACCACAGTCGCGTTCTCCGTCGAGCCCTCCACCAGCGCCAGCGGGTGCTTGACCCCGTCGATTCCGATACCGAGGGCCACCACACAGCAGGATTCGGCCTCATCCACCTTGACAATTTCCGCCTCCACTTACTTCACCGACGTCGACGTCGACGTCACGCCCGACCTCAGAGTGTTCCGTGAACTCTGGTTGCACCGACACCGCGCACGACTTAGTGCCTCATGGGCGGTGATGATGTACCGCGAGAGCAATAAGCGCCTCACAGAAGGGGCAACTGGCGAAACGATGCACGATTACCTCGATGAGGAAATGAAAGGCCTCGGCCTCGACGGTGCGGTAAAGCCCTTCGGCGGCGTCCGCGCCGACCGGCAACAGGCCTACGTCGTCGATGACGATGAGCTCGGCGCGCACGATCTTGGCCACCGCCTTGCCCAGGGAATCATCAGCGCGGTGTGCCCGGACGAGAACCCCGATCTGTTCGAGGGTGAACCACGCCACCGGCATCCCGGCCTTGATCACTTTCTGCCCCAACGCTTCGCAGAAGAACGTCTTGCCGGTCCCGGCGGGCCCGCAGACCACCAAGTTCTCCCGACGCCGCACCCATACCAAAGTCTGCAACGCATGCTGGGTGGGTAACGGTATCGACGACGCAGCCGGGTCCCACACATCGAAGGTCTTCCCGGTCGGGAAGCCGGCGGCTTTGCGGCGTGACGCCAGCATGGAGCGGGCCCGGCCAGCGGACTCTTCGGTCAGCAATGCTTTGATGACTTCGGTGGGGTCCCAGCGTTGCGTTTGGGCGGTAGCCAAGACGTCGGCGGCGATCGCGCGGGCGTGCAGCCACCGCAAGCCACGCATCAGCGATTCGACCTCGGCGGGCAGCTGTGTGGCAGTTGTGGTGGTGGTCATGCGATGCCCGCCTCATCGGCGTCGATGATGTTGCGGCCGAACAGGTTCCATCCTCCGGTGCCTTGAGCTAGCGAGGTGTCTTCGTCGGCGCCGCGACGGGTGGGGTCCATGCCCTTGCTGGCGAGGACGGAATCGAGGTCGCCGGTGGCGAAGCGGCCGTGCACGGCGGCATTACCCAAGGCCCAGTCGACATCAGCACGCCCGGCGAGTGCGGACAGTTCCACGGCGTGGGCCATCTTCTGCAGGATCCGTTCGGTACCGACAGCGGCGGCTTCTTTGAGCCATACCGCTGCACCCGGTCCCAGCGCCAGGAACGTCTGCTCGCTGGCGGTGCGGGCGCGGATCCGGTAGTCGCCGGGAACCTTGTCGACGTGGCCGGGGAAGTGATCCTCGTCGATGGCGGGGCTTCCCGGTGTGGCACGGGGGTGCCGCGCCACTTCGATCGGTCCGCCGTCATCGAGGGCGCAGATGACGACTTCGTCGGTGCCGTCGTGATGTCGGATCCAGACGCTGTGGCCCAATAGTGTTGCTGGTAAGGAGTATTGGCAGTTGTTCGAAGGTGACCATCGGGGTGTTGTCGGGGACCCGGCGGGTCACCCCCAACGCGGCGGTGTGCGGCAGGTCGGGCACCGCATGCAAGGCAGGACGTTCCTGCGAAAGCATCTCGATCGGACGGCGACCCGCAGTGCGGTCCACGCGGGAATTGATGTCGGTGACGAACGCCGCGCACGCGGCTTGGACGTCGGTGAAAAAATCGTACTGGGTCAGCAGGTTCAGTGTCGGTGGGCAGATAGGTCGGAGCACCACCGAGGATCCGGAAGATCCGGTCCAGCCCGGCGAAGACACTGGGTGCGGTCCGGTCGCGCAAGGCGATCACCACTCGGTATCGGCTCCACGCCAACCACGCCACTAACAGCACGATCTTGCGGCCGGCGACCAGCGGGCCGTCGGCGAAGTCGTACTGCAGCCACAGTCCGGGCTCGGTGATCCAGGGCCGGTGCACGCGTGTATTGCCCAGCCGCCATTGCGTTTTAATATCCGCCAACGCTCGACGGGTGGTGCGGTCGGTGCCGGTAAATCCCAACGCGATCAGTCGTTCGTGGGCTTTGTCGCCTCGGATCTTGCCCTTCGAATCAGCGACCCAGGTCTCAAGGAGGTCGCGCCAGTCGTCAATCATCCGGGCCCTCCGGGTGGCCGGCGGCAACTCGGGGTTGCGGTCGTCGACTGCTTTCTTGACGGTGTGGTGCGAGCAGCCGCACAGCTCAGCTGCGGCGCGGTTGTTGGCCGTCGCTGAGGATGACGATGACGCCGTCACGGTGAATGACGACGAATTTGTGGCCGCTCATGGGCAGCGTGACGCGATGGTCGGCGGGGTGATTGGGGTCGTGGCCGTGCTGACTGAATGGCCCGGCGTTGTTGGTGACCACGAACGGTGTTGGGGCTGGGTTCGGCGCTGCGGGGCGATGTGCGGGCGCAGCGAGGCCACCCCGGACCGATAAGTCCGGGGAAGTCGCGCGATCAGCCTGGCGGGGCGAGCAGCCTGCCGAGGGTGTAGATGCCGACCATCGTCCAGGGCGGGTCGGGCAAGCCGAGCCGGTGGTGGTCCCAGTAGGCGGCGGCGCAGAGCACCGACAGGGTGTCGCGCAGTTGGTGGCCGATGAATCGCAGTTCGGCGAAGGCGTCGGGTGCTACCGCGATCAGCCGCCGGGCTCCACGCTTGTACATCCAATGCTGGTGCTCGGGTGTGGCGCGGCGCAGCCAGCGCCGCACGGTCGACTCCGATCGGTGAATGCGGGTCGCGACGCGCCGGTAGCCCAGCCCGTTGGCCTTGTGCAGCAGCGCCTGCCCGATCACCTCGGTGGTGTCGGCACGGCGGGCCTGGAATGCCGTCGACAACACGATGTGGGTGGATTCGCAGTCCGAGCAGCGCACCCGCCGTGGTTGCAGCGTCACCGTCGTCGTGCCGTGGGAGCGGATCGTGCGGCGCCGTCCAAACCCCCATTTGGCGAGCCGGCCGCCGCATCGTGGGCAGTGCAGCGTCCCGGCGGCGAGATGGTCCTCGGCCAGCTCGGCGGTTCGAGCGACGATTACCGCTGCGGTCGACAGTCATGGTTCACCAGCCTTGCCTACCACGATCGGATTCCGGCAGGGGTCAATTCGTTTTGAGGCCAACCCATCTGGCCGCCGATCGTCACTGTGGATGACAATCAAGGATTCTGCCGTCGCCATGCACACCATCCGGCGGCTACGGTGCAGCGCTCACCGGGGAGCCCGACATTCATGTGCACGCCGATGATGCAGACGAACACCGTCCCCTGTGGTGGTCCGTCGGCATCCTCGCTGACGATCAAGCGGTCCGTGGTCGCCATCCACCGCGACGGTCAACACGCGGTAGGAGCCGGTCAGATCGTAGGCATTGAGTATGTCCATGAGTTCTCCGTCAGACTTCAAGTAGGTCTCTCCTCCGGGGGTTCGGTTCGACTAGGCATCGACATCGAAACCGCAGGAGAGGCCGCGACGGCGCTGACGCGCCGGGCGGGATCAGATAGGTCTGGGCAGATTCATGGCCGCCAGCGGGCACTTTCGTGTCCGCCAGTGGGCAGTTTTTCATGTCCGCCGACATTCTGTCGCGCGGGATTGATTTCCGTGGCACCGCAAGTGGTTAACCGCGGTCAACTCCTCGCGGCCGACGCCGGAAGCGCGCTGCCTCCAATTGTCAGCTGGAGTCAGCGGCGGATGCAGGTGCGGGAATCAGTCTCGGCTCGGGTGGACGCTTGAGCTCCTTCAGCATGTACCACGTCGTCAAAGATATGTACGTGCCCCAGATGAACACCGGCACATAGAACGCCAGCAGCCCGTGATAGGCGAACGGTCCGCTTTTGAAGAACGCAGGGCCTGCCGCGAAGAACAGCGTCGAGGCTCCGGCAAACGTCAGCCAGGTGAGCCACCGCGGGATCATCGGTTCGGACCGGTGATCCATCAATTCCACGACGCCGGACGCGAGCATTTCTATGGCCAGATAAATCCAGCCGAGCAAGAAAGCGAACCACGCCCAGTCGCTAAAGGCCTGGCTGACGTCCGCCCCGCTCTCCTTCCGATAAGCGCTGACGATCCACGCACATGCATTCAGGAAGACGATCAACGAGATGAAGATTCCGCACACTGCTGTGGTGAGCGACCAAAGTGGCCAACGGCCCTCGATCTTTGCGAGCATGATGCCGAACACGATCGAGCCGGGCGTAAGTAGCCCGGCGGCGATATAGAACAGCGTGCAACCGACAATTACGCCCCAGTGATGCGTCTCGGAAAACCACACCTTGGTGGCGTTGGGACCGAGGTCCGCGCGGGCGGGCATGTAGAAGTGAGCGATGCCCAGCCAGCCAACCGCCGTGAGCAGAAGAAAGATCCAGTTGCACCAGAGACCGAACTTTAAGGAGCCTCTTTGCTCTCGGTCCTCCATAGCTAATCCCCTTGCATGATGCGATAGGATATGCGGAAGTCAATCATACTAATGGTCTGACCAAAATCAATACCGAGCTGGCTCCGCTTGCGGCCAACGGCGTTTGTGGTCCGCCGAAGCAGCACCATGCGAGCACCCCCTCATCGTGATTGCGGACGCAGGAATGTGCGATCACGGTGCCCTGTTCTCGGAGATTTTCCTCACGCCTCAACGGCGACCGGGTCGCCCGACTATCCGCCAATGTACTTTCGGAGACGCTCCGAATAGTTCGCGTTGAAATCGGTGTAACGCTGTCGAAGTCGATCACCTCCCTGACTGTCAGGCTGTAGTGAGACACCGCGAACTCGCGGAGTTTCGACAGGAGACAGCCAGATGAGTAGCAACATTGCGGGCACGATCTGCCCCGACGAAGAGTCGGCGACCGGTTCACTTGACGACGTGGCGGATCCGGCTCCGCGCCCGGTTCGTCGGTCGTTCACCGCAGCGTATCGGGCTCGTGTGGTGGCGGAGTATGAGGCGGCCCCGCGCGGGGAGAAGGGCGCGGTGTTGCGGCGGGAAGGCCTGTATCAGTCGCAGATCCGGGAATGGACCGCAGTCCGCAATGCGGTGGCCCAGGGAGCGCCGGCACCTCAACGCCGGCACAGGCCTTCAGACTCATCGGAGCCGAAGAGTGAAGGCGACTGGCTGCGGGTAGAGAACCGGCGGCTGACCCGCGAGTTGGCGAAGTCGCAGGCGGTGGTGGAGATCATGGGAAAACTGCAAGGGCTCTTGGAGGCGATCTCCGAGAGCACGGCCACGCCGACACCGTCGGCACGGCGTTGAACACCGCCTTCGGACAGCTGCGCACCGCGGGGGTGTCGACCAGGGATGCGTGTGTGCTGATTGGGCGCTCCCGGGCCACTCACTACCGGCACCTGCAGCCGCCGGTGCACGGCCCGCCACCGGCCCGGGCGTCCCCGAACAATGGCCAAGCACTGTCGGTCGCCGAGCGGGAAGCGGTGCTGGCGTTGATCAACACCGAGGCCAACGCGGATCTGTCGATCGGCCAGATCTGGGCACGTGAACTCGACGCCGGCACCTACCTGTGCTCCCGGTCGACGATGTACCGCATCGCCCGTGATGCCGGGCAAAGCCGGGAACGGCGCCGTCAGGCCACCCACCCGGCGAACGTCAAACCCGAGCTACTCGCCGACGGGCCCTCCCAGGTTTGGACGTGGGATATCACCAAGCTCCGCGGCCCGGACAAGGGCGTCTTCTACCAGCTGTACGTGCTCATCGACATCTACTCCCGCTTCAACCCGTCCTGGATCCTTTCCCCGGTCGAGGACTCCGAGCTCGCCAGGGACTTCATCGCCGAGGCCATCGACCGCAACGGCGCCACCCCGCACACCGTGCACGCCGACCGGGGCACCTCAATGACCTCCAAACCGGTCTCTGCGCTGCTCGCCGATCTGGGGGTGACCCGGTCACACTCGCGGCCCCGGGTGTCCAACGACAACCCATTCTCCGAGAGCCAGTTCAAGACATTGAAGTACCTGCCCAACTTCCCCGCATCCTTCGCCAGCCTGGCCGACGCACGCCAGTTCTGCGCCGGCTTCTTCTACGAATACAACTACGTACACCGCCATTCCGGGATCGCTTGGCACACACCAGCATCCGTGCACTTCGGGACCACCGAGGCGATCGATGAGGCCCGTCAGATCACCCTAACCGCGGCCTACCACACCCACCCCGAGCGCTTCGGGCGCCGACCGCTGCCACCGCAGATGCCCACCCAATTCTGGATCAACCAGCCAGCACCCGAAACCCAAATAAACTGACCATCACTGTCTCACTTGACTTGACAAATTCCGTTGCCGCGGCAGCGCAGAAAGCGCGCGACGGCGTGGAGGTCGATTTCGTCGAAGACATCTCCAAGCCCCTGCCCGTCGAGATGTTCGGGGACATGTTCGGCGTGCCAGCGGAACTGCGCGCCGAGGTCGCCCACGCCGCTGACGAGACCCAGGCGTGGGCCGATCCGATTCTCCTGGGCGGGCGTGATCCCGCCGAGGTGCAAGTGGAGGGCGCCCTGAAGATCCACGACATCACCGAAGAACTCATCGGGGCGCGCCGCGCGATGCCGGCCGACGATCTACTCACCGGCCTGGTCAACGCCGAAATCGACGGCGAACAGCTCACGGACTTCGAGATCGGCGCCACCATGGTGTTATGCGCGATCGCCGGCACCGACACCACTCGGCATACCGCAAGCTTCGCGGCGAAAGCGCTGACCGACTTCCCTGAGCAGCGGCAGTGGCTGTGGGGTGACTTCGAGAACCGGATCGACTCAGCGACGGAGGAATTCCTCCGCTGGGGATCCGTAGTCCAGAATTTCCGTCGTACTGCCGTCTCGGAATACACCCTGGCCGGTCGACAAATCTTGCCCGGCGACAAGGTGGTGCTGATGTACAGCTCGGGAAACCGCGACGCAACAGTGTTCGACGATCCGGACACCTTCAAGCTGGACCGGAGTCCTAACCCTCACATCGCGTTCGGCGGCGGAGGTACCCACTTCTGCCTAGGCAACCAGTTATCCAAATCCATGCTGCGCTCACTGTTCCGCGAGCTGAGCCAACAGATGCCCGAATTCATCGCTGGCGTACCGACTTTGGTGAAAACCAACTTCATCCGAGGCATCGTCAACATGCCGTTCGACCCGAAGCTGCCGCGGTGACGGCGGCTAGGTGCCGCGTCACCGTCGACAGGTTTCGGTGCACCGGGATCGGATTGTGCGAAGCCAGTTCGCCGGATGTCTTCGAGATCGGCGACGACGGCCTGGTAACCCTGGTGGGTGAGGACTTCGATCTCAGGCGGCGTCAGGAACTCGAGGAGGCGGCAGTGAATTGCCCAACGCAAGCCATCACCATCTCAGTGATCGGCTGAATGATAGAGCCGCGACACCGCCTCGGCACGATTGCCCACCCGAAGCTTGCGCAGAATGTGCTTCACATGCTGTTTGACGGTGCCCTCCGAGATCACCAGGGTCGTAGCCACAGCCGCGTTGGTACAGCCCGCCGCCATCAGCTCGAGCACCTCGACCTCGCGTCGAGTCAGCACATCGCGCACCGAGCGCAACGCCGCCGACGAGAGCATCGGGACGGGCCGATCGCTGTTAGCTTGCGAGATATCCAGCGAGACAGCGTGAACGCCAGCCAGCGCCTGTTCGGCGTCGGCGGCCGCGAGCTTAATCGCGTCTCCAGCAGATTGGAGCTGCCCGACGACCGTGGCCCGGCTCAGCGCCAGCCGCAGCCCATGCGAGAAAGCCAACAACACCTCGCGGTCCGTGACGTCGGTGTCGCGGCCCTGGAGGTACCGATCGGCGTGCAGCAGGCCGACCACCCGGGCGCGGGAAAGAATTGGCGCTGCAACGTAGGAACGCGACAGGGAAGCGTCGGCGATGGGCCGGTGCACCCTGGACTCATCCTGGACGTCGGTGACCACGATCGCCTGACGCCGGCGCACGATCTCGGTCTCGAAAAGGCCGGGCACCAAAGCTTGTGGCTGTTCTTGGCCGACCCTGTTGATGGCCTCCGCCCAGGCGGGGTCGTCGGCGATGAACACGGCTTGCGACACCCACATTCCGTCGCCGACGTGGGAGATGATGGCCCTGTCGAACCCGAGGTCGGCGATCAGCCTAGGGGCCATGGTCACCAATTCGTCGACCGAGCATGGTGCCGCTTCCAGCCGAGCCAGCACATCGCCGAGCCGATGACCGATCTCGCTCTGTTGGAGCTCGCACGTGGCCAGCAGCGCGTGGTTGACGTCGGCGAGCCGGTGCAGCGCGCCCAGCAACTCAGCGGCAGCCCCCGAGGATGATTCGGCCAGCACCCCATGCAACGCGTCCCAGGCGTCGTCGATGAGCGCTCGGGCATCATCCGCGCGCAATGTGCTCCGCGGATCATCGCCGTCCACCACGCTGCGCAGGCCATCGAGGACCGCGCGCACCTGCGACTCGTTGTGATCCACCGCACAATCCTAAGGCAGGAACTGTAGATGAATCCCGGGACGCATGCTCTGACCACCCCCACCCTGAAAGGGCCCCAGTGACAGCGTCAAAAACCTCTGCCAGGACCTCCTCCCTCATTGGGTTACCCCGAACCTCCGACCAGCTTTATGACGATGTCCTACTGCCCGACGAGACCGTGAAGATCCGCACCGAGGTGCGCGACTTCGCCGAGCGGGTATTAGCACCACGCGCGGCTGAACTGAACTGCGCCGAGGAGTCCAAAGCTGCTTTTCCCGCCGACATCCTGGCCGCGATGGCCGACGCGGGCCTCTACCAGCTGCCGTACCCCTCCGACGTCGGCGGTCGCGGTCTGGAGTTTCCGATGCTGGCGGCAGCGACTGTGCTCGAGGAGATGGCCTACTTCACGCCCGGTGTGGCCTCAGCGCTCTACGACGGCCAGGCACTGCTGGTCGGCCGCACGCTGGACGCGGCCCCCGCCCACATTCGCGGCGAGTTCCTGCCTCGGCTCGTCCGCGGTGAAATCGTCGGCTCGTTCGCCACCAGCGAACCGGAGGCCAGCACCGACCTGTCGGCAGAAGCGATGCGTACCAGCGCGACCCGTGTCGCGGGTGGGTACCGGCTCACCGGACACAAGCGCTGGATCACCAACTCATGCGCGGCCGACATCATGACGACGCTGTGCCTGGTCGACGGTAAGCACGCGATGCTGCTAGTGGACATGCACGCCGACGGGGTCGTCGTCGGCGAGCCCGACAAGAAGATGGGCAACCGATTGCAACTGACTTCGGACGTCAAGTTAACCGACGTTTATGTGGCAGAGGACCACGTGATCGCCGAACCGGGACGCGGTCTGGCTGCAGCGCTCAAAAGCCTCACCCTGGGCCGGATCGGCGTCGGCGCCATGGGTGTCGGGATGGCCCAATGCGCCTTCGACCACGCGGCAGCACACATGCGCCGCCGCAGCGCCTTTGGCTCGAAGCTTGGCGCACTCCAGCACTGGCAATTCCGGATGGCCGAGCACGCGATGACGCTGGAGTCCGCTCGCGCGCTCTACCAGAAAGCCGCCCGCAAATCCGACGCCGGCGTCACCCCGGAGCCCGAAGCCGCGATGGCCAAGGTAACTGGCAGCCGCGCCGCGGTCGATGTCGCCCGTGACGCAATCCAGGTCCATGGCGGCTACGGGTTCGTTCGCGAGCAGACCGCCGATGGCACCACCAACCACCTCGAATCCATCTGGCGCGACAGCAAGGTCGGCGAGATCTACGAGGGCGCAAACGAAGTGCAGCTATGGAGCATCGCCCGCGTCGCCCTCGGACGCGACCTGACGGGCTGAAAGACAAGAGTCACCGACCGACTGAGGTTCGACAGCTCGCGGCGTCCGGGAACGGGCTGGTGACAGCGCACCGCCACCTTGTTGAGGCGCTGCGATTCGGATATAGCTGGCGTCGTTTGTAATAGGTTGGCTTACCATGTCCGCGAGGGCTGAAATGAACGGGAACTTTCGCCGTGGATACCTCTGCGTGTGCTCACCTGAGTTGGCCCGGCGGATTCCAGTGAACGTCGCAACACCGAGGTCATTCGGAGGTTGCGGGGGGAGCTGGGCTCTGTTGCATGTACTCATCGGCTCAGCGTTGCTGACTTGGTGGCATGCTGAGATGAAGCGTCGACGACCTTGGTCGAATTGTCGGCTCGTTGCCGAAGGCGTGGCCGTGTACTGGAATATGGTCGATCTGCTGTGGATAGCGATCTTCGCCTCGGTTTACCTGGTTGGCCAGCAATGACTTTCGGTATACCGACGCGAGCAACGCTAGTTTGGCTGGCGTTGATGATGGCAACCTGCGCGACATGGTGGCTGGGTACAGGGCAAGCCGGCCACCGTGGTGCAACGTGGGAGGTTCCGTCACTCATAGTCGTTGCGTGCATCAAGGTCCACCTGGCGGGCCATGAGTTCATGGAGTTGCGGGGCGCACCAGTCGCGCTGCGTGCTGCATTCTCGATATGGACTGCGGCCCTGGGCATCCTCGCCTCTCTATTCGCGGTCACGTAGCGGATCTAAGTCGCAACGCTTACTCAGCACTTCAGGCAACGGCGGGCGAGCGCCTATCACTCCCGCGAAGCATGGCCTTTACCACTTCTGATGCATAGACGACAAAGCAGATCGTTTACTAGGATGTCCTAGTAAACCTATCTGCTTCTTTCTCCATGCCCGAGGGACGCCATGAATCAAAAGATTCCGCATTTCATCGACGGACGCCGCAGCAACCTCTCGTCGACCCGGACCGCGGACGTGCTCAATCCGAGCACCGGCGGGGTGCAGGCGCAGGTCTTGCTGGCGTCGGCCGCCGACGTCGACACCGCGGTGGCCTCGGCCAAGACGGCGCAAAAAGCGTGGGCGGCGTTCAACCCGCAGCGCCGCGCCCGGGTTCTGATGAAATTCGTCGACCTCGTCAACGCCCATGTCGACGAACTCGCCGAGCTACTCAGCCTGGAACACGGCAAGACGGTCCCCGACGCTCGCGGCGACATCCAGCGCGGCATCGAGGTCATCGAGTTCGCGATCGGTATCCCGCATCTACTCAAGGGTGAGTTCACCGAGGGCGCAGGCTCAGGCATCGACGTCTACTCGCTGCGCCAGCCGCTCGGCGTGGTCGCCGGCATCACCCCGTTCAACTTCCCGGCGATGATCCCGCTGTGGAAGGCCGGGCCGGCGCTGGCATGCGGAAACGCTTTCATTCTCAAGCCTTCTGAGCGTGACCCGTCGGTGCCGCTGCGGCTGGCCGAGCTGTTCGCCGAGGCCGGTCTGCCGCCGGGGGTGTTTCAGGTGGTCCAGGGCGACAAGGAGGCCGTCGACGCGATCCTGCACCACCCCGACATCCACGCCGTCGGCTTTGTCGGCAGCTCCGACATCGCGCAGTACATCTACTCCACCGCCGCCGCGAACGGCAAACGGTCGCAGTGCTTCGGCGGCGCCAAGAACCATATGGTCGTGCTTCCCGACGCCGACCTGGACCAGGTTGTCGACGCGTTGATCGGGGCGGGCTACGGCAGCGCCGGTGAGCGGTGCATGGCGATCAGCGTCGCGGTGCCGGTGGGCAAGGAAACTGCGGACCGGCTTCGCAATCGGCTGGTCGAGCGCATCAACCAGCTACGCGTCGGGCACAGCCTGGACCCGAAAGCCGACTACGGCCCGCTGGTCACCGAGGCCGCACTGGCGCGGGTCCGCGACTACATCGGCCAGGGCGTGCAGGCGGGTGCGGACCTGGTGGTCGACGGCCGTGAACGCGCCGCCGATGAGCTGACCTTCGACGACACCAGCCTGGAGAAGGGGTTTTTCATCGGCCCGACGCTGTTCGACCACGTCACCACCGACATGTCGATCTACACCGACGAGATCTTCGGACCGGTGCTCTGCATTGTGCGCGCCCACGACTACGAAGAGGCGCTGCGGCTGCCGAGCGAACACGAATACGGCAACGGGGTGGCGATTTTCACCCGCGACGGCGATGCCGCCCGCGACTTCGTGTCCCGCGTGCAGGTGGGCATGGTCGGGGTGAACGTGCCGATCCCGGTGCCGGTGGCTTATCACAGCTTCGGCGGCTGGAAGCGTTCCGGCTTCGGCGATCTCAACCAGCACGGCACCGCGTCGATCCAGTTCTACACCAAGGTCAAGACCGTCACCCAGCGCTGGCCATCGGGCATCAAAGACGGGGCCGAATTCTCCATCCCGACGATGAAGTAGCGCCGGGCATGCCACTGTTTGATCTGGACGACGACGAACGGGTCATCACCGAGACCGCGGCTGCGTTCGCCGCCAAGAAGATCGCCCCGAACGCGCTGGAATGGGATGCCGCCCACCACTTCCCGATCGATGAGCTGCGTGAGGCCGCGGGCCTGGGGATGGCGGCGATCTACTGTCGCGACGACGTGGGTGGCAGCGGGCTGCGCCGACTGGACGGGGTGCGGATCTTCGAGCAACTGGCCATGGCCGACCCGACCGTCGCGGCGTTCCTGTCGATCCACAACATGTGCGCCTGGATGGTCGACGCGTTCGGCACCGACGAACAACGCAAGGCCTGGATACCACGGTTGGCGTCGATGGACGCGATCGCCAGCTACTGCCTGACCGAGCCCGGCGCGGGCTCGGACGCCGGTGCGTTGAGCACCCGCGCGGTCAAGGCAGGCGGCGACTATGTGCTCGACGGCGTCAAGCAGTTCATCTCCGGAGCCGGCGCCTCCGACGTCTACGTGATCATGGCGCGGACGGGCTCCAGCGGCCCGCGGGGTATCTCGGCGTTCATCGTCGACAAGGGTTCACCAGGACTGAGTTTCGGTGCTCACGAAGAAAAGATGGGCTGGAACGCCCAGCCCACCGCGCAGGTCATTCTCGACGGCGTGCGCGTGCCGGCCGACGCGATGCTCGGCGGCGCCGACGGCGAGGGCGCCGGCTTCGGCATCGCGATGAACGGCCTCAACGGTGGCCGGATCAACATCGCCGCCTGCTCACTCGGAGGCGCACAGGCCGCCTACGACAAGGCGGCGAACTATGTTGCGCACCGCGAGGCGTTCGGCGCTGCGCTGCTCGACGAGCCCACGATCCGGTTCACCCTGGCCGACATGGCCACCGCGCTGGAGACCTCGCGCCTGATGCTGTGGCGCGCGGCGGCCGCATTGGACGACGGCGCCGAGGACAAGGTCAAGCTGTGCGCGATGGCCAAACGCTATGTCACCGACTCGTGTTTCGACGTCGCCGACTCCGCGCTGCAACTGCATGGTGGGTACGGCTATCTTCGCGAGTACGGTCTGGAGAAGATCGTGCGCGACCTTCGGGTGCACCGCATCCTGGAGGGGACCAACGAAATCATGCGGGTGGTCATCGGACGGGCCGAGGCTGCCCGGATCCGCACCGGCGCGTAGGAGGGCACAGTGTCGACGGTGGCGTTTTTGGGGCTGGGCCACATGGGCGGCCCGATGGCGAAAAACCTGGTCGACGGCGGCCACACGGTGCGGGGCTTCGACCCGGTGCCCGCGGCCGCCGACGCCGCGAAGGTCAACGGCGTCAAGGTGTTCGACAGCGGGACCGAAGCGGTGACCGGGGCGGACGTGGTGATCACGATGCTGCCCAACGGCGAAGCGGTGAAACGCTGCTACACCGAGATCTTGCCCGTCGTCGGCGAGGGAACGTTATTCATTGACAGCTCAACCATTTCCGTCGACGACGCCCGCGAGGTGCACGCGTTGGCCGCTTCGCGCGGCGTGGCCCAGCTCGACGCCCCGGTCTCCGGCGGGGTCAAGGGCGCGGAGGCGGGCACGCTGGCTTTCATGGTCGGTGGCGACGACACGGCGCTGGAGCTGGCCCGCCCGGTGCTGGAACCCATGGCGGGCAAGATCATTCACTGCGGCGACGCCGGGGCCGGCCAGGCCGCCAAAATCTGCAACAACATGGTGCTGGCCGTTCATCAAATCGCGATCGGCGAAGCGTTCGTGCTCGCCGACAAGCTCGGCCTGTCAGCCCAGGCGCTCTTCGACGTCATCACCGGGTCAACCGGAAACTGCTGGGCGGTGCACACGAATTGCCCGGTACCCGGACCGGTGCCGACGTCGCCGGCCAACAACGACTTCAAGCCCGGCTTCGCCACCGCGCTGATGAACAAGGACCTCGGGCTGGCGATGGACGCAGTCAACTCGACCGGCTCATCGGCGCCGCTGGGCAGCCACGCCGCCGACATCTACGCCAAATTCGTAACAACCAACGCCGGGCTGGACTTCAGCGCCATCATCGAGCGGCTGCGCGGCGCCCCTGAGCGACGCTGAAGTCCCTGGTTCAACTCACCGTTGAACGGTGCGACGCGGACTCAGTGAGTCTTTTCTGCTCGACGGCGCAAAGCCAGGCCGGAGCGCGGACCGTCCGGCCTCCTTGGCGAGCATCACCCCGACGATGCGACGTGCGCGCAGGGCGGCGGCGTCGGCTTGAAATTCCACGCCGCTCCGCCATCCGTCATAGCCGGAGTGAGCGGATGCCATTTCGAGGGTGGCATTGTCGCGCTGAGAGACGTCAGATAAGAACGACGCCAACCGCATGGCGACAGCATCGCTGTCGAGCGAATAATTACGCGACGCCTGCATGAAAACATGTGTGGAATTCTCGGATTCGGGTGTGATCGCGTGCGTCCGCGTCGTGGTGTAGAGCGCGCCATCGCCCGCGGAGATCTCCCAGTACTGTCGGTGAACTGCCGGTGAGACGAAAGTCCCACTCTCCCGGCGCTTGTAGGCCCGTTCGCGGTCGAGGCCGGTGGCGTCGGCCTCCCAATCGGTGAGCTGAGCATCGGGCAGGTGCCGGGTGTAAGACACGGTGGTCTCGGTGACTTCGACGTCGTTGAAAGCGGGCATGCTGTTGATTTCTCGGGGCACGTCGTCTCTGTGTAGAACAGTCGCGTAGCTGAAATCCAGATAGTGCTCGTGCACCATCATGTAGTTGGCGTCGACCTGCCAAGCGTTCGAAAATGTCGCCCAGGTGGGATCGTTGACCCATCTCAGGTGGGATGGTCGGCTGCTTGCAGCGGCACCGGGCGGCCCAAGCCATATCCAGATAAATGGCGGCTGCTCAATGACCGGATACGCCGTGACTCTCATGCCCGTGGGTACGTGCGGTTGAGCGGGCGTGGACGAGCATGTTCCGTCCGCTTCATAGGTGCATCCGTGGTACCCGCACACCAGTCGATTGCCTTGGACGCTGCTGTGCGACAGCGGGAAAGCCCTATGTGCGCAGCGGTTTTCGAATGCAATGGCGTCACCGTCGCTGCTGCGCCATAGCACCACCTCTTGGCCGAGCAAGCGACGTCCGAGAGGGGAGTCTCCAACCTCCTCGGAGCTGGCGGCGACGTACCAGCACTTCTTCGGGTAATTGGTCTCGGTAATGTTCACAGGTCAAGCACCAGCCTTTTGGTGCACGAGCGCGAGACGCAAATCATCATGACCTCGCCGGCGGCTTTGTCAGCATCGGTGAGCACGGAGTCCCGGTGTTCGGGAGTGCCTTCTAGTACGCGCGCTTCGCAGCTTCCACAAACTCCTTCGTAGCAGCTGCCCAGCGTCGGGATGCCGCGTTCCTCGAGGACTTCGATGATTGATTGGTCTGCGGTGATCTCGATGTTGATCCCAGAGCGCTGACAGACCACCTCGAATTGGTCGAGGGCGCAAGTCGCTGCATCGGTAGACGGAGACTTAGCCGCAAATCGCTCTAGATGCAGAGTGCCTGCCTGCCAGTGGCTGGAGTGTTGCTCGACCGCTGAGAGCAACGGCTCGGGACCACAGCAGTAGACCAGCGTGTTGCCTTCGGGTTCCTTAAAGAGCGATTCCAGATCGAGCAGGCCACGCTGATCCTGCGGCCACACCGTGACGCGGTCGGGATAGCGAGCTGCGAGCTCGTCAGCGAATGCCATGGAGGCGCTCGTACGCCCGCCATACAGCAGGGTCCAGTCGCCACCGGCGCGCTGAACAGATTCAAGCATTGCCAGAATTGGTGTGATGCCGATACCGCCGGCAATGAATCGATACTTCGGCGCGTCGATCAGCGGAAAGTGGTTGCGCGGCCCGCGAACGCGTACCCTTGTGCCTTCTTCGAGTTTTTCATGAACGTAGCGTGAACCACCACGGCTGCCAGGGTCGAGAAGCACGCCGATGCGCCACGTCAAAGGATCGTGCGGATCGCCGCACAGCGAGTATTGGCGGGTGAGTCCATCGCCAAGCATCAAGTCGATGTGGGCTCCCGGTTCCCACCTGGGCAGGTCTTCATTATCTGGGTGGGCGAGGTCGAGCACCACGACGCCTTCGGCTGGTGCGCTTCGGTGCAGAACGATCAGTTCGGACGTGAATTCACGAACATTCGCCCCAGATGAGGCGACGGCAGGCGCAGACATCGTTGAGTAGCTCCGATCCGTGAAATGCGCACGAAATCAGTTCGACGCCAGTCGGAATGCTGCTGCTGACACCAATCCGACTGGCGTCGTGTCTTAGCCGCTCTGCGCCGGGGGCGGCAGGTAGACGGTCTTGAACACTTGGAAGGGAGACAGCCCCTCGGGTCCGAGTTCACGACCGAGCCCGCTTTGCTTTACGCCGCCGAACGGCGCGACGGGGTCATTGACGTAGTGGTTGATGCCGACGGTGCCGGAGTGCACGCGGCGTGCAACGTCGAGAGCCCGCTGGGGATCAGATGACCAGACGCTGCCGCCCAGTCCATAGACAGTATCGTTGGCTAGAGTCACAGCCTCGTCTTCGTCGCTGTAGGGGATCACCGACAGCACGGGCCCGAAGATCTCTTCGCGTGACACGGTCGCGTTGTTGTCCAGATCGGCGAAGATCGTCGGTTCAAGGAACCAGCCGTGATCGAATCCCGCCGGCCGCGACCCACCGGTGGTCATTCGCGCGCCTTCGCTCTTGCCCTTGGCAATATAGCCCTCGACACGTTCACGCTGGCGCTTGGACACCATGGGCCCGATCTTGGTCTCGGGGTCCAGCGGATCACCAATGGTCAGCGACTTGGCCAAATCGGTTATCGTGTCGACGATTTCGTTGTAGCGACTCTGTGGTGCCAGCACTCGGGTGTTGAGCCAGCAGATTTGTCCGTTGTTGAGCAATGTGGCGCCGAAGAACTGCTCGATCGAGCCGGATAAGTCGGCGTCATCGAGCACGATCGCCGCGGACTTTCCGCCGAGTTCCAGCGTCACAGGCCGCAACAGCCGCCCGCAGGCCTCTGCGATCCAGCGGCCCGCGCCCGTGGAGCCGGTGAACGACACCTTGTCGACGCCGGGATGCTCGACGAGATAGGCGCCGACCTCGCGGCCACCGGGCACGACGTTGATGACCCCTTCAGGCAAACCAGCTGCGGCAGCCGCTTCGGCCATCAGGAATGCGTCGAGCACGGTCTCTTCGGCGGGTTTGAGCACGATGCAGCAGCCAGCCGCCAGAGCTGGGGCGATCTTGAGGAACGAAATCCCCTGGGGGACATTCCATGGCACGATGGCGCCCACCACGCCTATGGGCGCCTTCGAAACGAGGGACGTGCCGCCGAGCATGCCAGGTCTCGTCTCCTCGGCTGGCGCGCTGGCGACCAGGCCGCTGTAGTAGCGCAGCAGGAGCGCGGGAAACCCCGCCTCGAATTGTTGTGCGAGCCAGATCGGCATCCCGTTTTGCATCGACACCCGCCGAGCAGTTTCCGCTCCTCGGGCTTCCAGCTCTGCGGCGAACCGCTCGAGGACGTCGGCCCGCTGTTTGGGGTCCCAGCTGGCCCAGCCATCGGGGGAGTCGAATGCCGTTCTGGCAGCGGCGACTGCGGCATCGATATCAGCCTCGGTGCCCCGCGGCACCGACCCGATCCTGTGTTCAGTGGCCGCAGAATGCACGTCGATGGTGTCGTGTCCGCCGGGGGCGGTCCAGGTTCCACCGATAAACAGCTGCGGGTAGTCGATAGTGTGGGTCGTCGTAGAGGTCATCGGTGTCCGCCGTTCAGGAAACTGTGATCTTGGCTGGCCAGTGCTTAAGTCCACCAACGAAATTCGTCTGAGTCACCTTTCCGGGGCCTGCCGACTCAATGGATTCCAACCGGGGCAACAGCTCCTCCAGCATTAATCGCAGTTCCAGTTTGCCGACGTGCTGGCCCGGGCAGGTGTGGGTGCCGAAGCCGAATGCGATGTGGGGGTTGGGTTTGCGGTCGATGTTGAACTCGTCGGCGTTGGCGAAGACTTCCTCGTCGCGGTTACCCGACTGGAACAGAGGCATCAGCCGGTCACCGGCTTTGATGGTTTGCCCGCGCAACGTGTGGTCCGACAATGCCAGGCGCATGAAATGTTTCACCGGTGAGATCAGTCGCAACGCCTCATTGACGAGGTCGGGCACCAAGCTGAGGTCCGCCTTGACGCGGGCCAGTACATCGGGATGTTCAGCAAGCAACTTCAGTGTGCCGGCCAGCGTTGCTGAGGTGGTGTCGTGTCCGGCGGTGGCGAACTCGATGTAACGGCCGTAGCATTCCGTCTTCGTGAAGTGCTCTCCGTCGGACTTCTTCGCGCACGCGATAACGGTCGCCAGATCCTCAGTGGGATTGGCGCGGCGGTCCTCGACGATGGTGTCGAAGTAGCCGTAGTAATCCTGGATGGTCGCGGCGAACTGCTGCGCCATCTGCTCCGGGGTTACTTCGATGTCGTCTCGCTGGTGCTCGGGATCGGCGGTACCGAAGAACTCCTGGGTGAGTTGGAGCATCCGCGGATACTCCTCCTGCGGTATCCCGACCAGCGACATCAGTGCCCGCAGTGGATAGGCCAAAGCGAATTCATCGACGACATCGATTGGTTCGCCGGCCGCGGTGATCTCGACGAGATGTGTGATGGACTCCCGGGCGAGTCCGCGAATCCGTTCTTCGTACTGCTTGAGGCTATTCGGTCGCAGTGATTTGAACACAGCGTTTTTGGCTTCGTTGTGTTCCGGAGGGTCGATGTAGGGCAGGGCGTCGAGTACGCGCAGGCTGCCGCCAAGCATGCTTTTGGTGAACTCGTCGCCGGCCTGGTTGGTCAGGATTGGGTTGTGTGAGCCGGGGTTGTCTGGCCCGCCGCCGGCGCAGAAGACCTCGGCGAGGCTTTCGACTTCCTGTATGTCGGCATGCTTGGTGATCAGCCAGATCGGGTCGTAGCCCTCGACGATGGCCTTGGCGACCGGCATGTGCTCGCGCATCCATTTGTAGGCGTCGAACAACGCGGTGAGGTCTGCGTGCCCCTCGGGCAGCACGATCTGTCGAGCGATTTCGTCGGGAAGGACTGCCGGTTCGGCTTGCTGAGCGGTCGTCATGGACGTCCTCTTTCTATGATCTGGTGTCCCCGTATGCCTCATTCTGTGGCCGAGGCGATTCGGTGATCCAAGTCTCACGCTGGGCTCGGTGTTTGTGCGTCACCATGACGGGGGGTCATCGCTCCCACGTTAGGGGTACCTCGGGTCTGCGAGGGTCCAGATCGGTCGATTCTCGCTGGTCAGTCGACCGGGCAGCCGTCGTCAATCCACTGTTCGATCGTCTCGATATCTTCGGCGGGCATGGGGTCGAGGTAGGCTGGCATGACCGGTTGCACCGCGCCTACAGGAGGGTTGTCGAGGTCGGCGCCGAACGGGGCTTCACCTTTGAGCGACAACACCAGGTTGGAGTTTGCGCCATCTCCGAGGGTCACCAGCTTTCTTCCGCCGACTTTCATCTCGACGAACCGATCGCGGGTGACACCCCGCCAAAAGGGCCCGTGTGATGCAACATCAGCGTCTGGGCCGCCAACCGATGCATCCAAAATGGCAATAACCTTCTCGAAGTTCACGATTTCCCTTCCTCTAACCCGCAGAGTTCTGGCTCTGCGCGAATCGACGTCTTCGGTTGTCGGGCATATCGATTCGTGTCATCGGCAATGGCTAGAGTGCCGCGTCACCGGCCAAGGGCCGCGTGGCCGGCGCCACCGATGTTGTTCTCACATCTAGACGCTTTGCACGACGTACCGCGTACAGTGGAGCCGCCGAGGATCATTGTCGGCGCCTCGGCGTCCGCAGCGCGTCACCACGACGGGGGTTCCTCGCTGCCGCGAAAGGGGCAGCGCCGCCGAGACCACAGCGGTGTAACTCTGATGTTGAGCACACAGACTGTGCCGGATCGCTGGACCTTTTGCCCAAGATTGTTGTTTGGCAATGCCATAACAACCATGTGGTTCCGGCCGAGGATAGGCCGATTAGTCAGGCTTCGCCAACGCGAGGACCTCATCGAAACCCTCGCGCAGGCAGGTCGAGAACGCCGCCGCATCGACAATGGCATCCGGGTCGAAGTTGACTGCGATGCAGCAGGTTCCCTCGTAGGTCAGCATTGTCAGCATGGCGGGAATACCCGGCCGCGGCCCCATCGGATAGACGCGTGTCACGCGCGCCCCGGCCAGATACAGCGGACGACCGATAGCGCCGAGGTTTGAGGCCTGCAGGTCGGCAAGACCGGTCATACCACCAGCGATGCGAGTTAATGCGACTCCAGGTAGGCGGCTGAGCACTGGCGCGATGAGGTCGAGAAATCCAAGAGCGGGTTCGGCGCGTGCGGAAAGGATGAAGTCGTGAATAGCGGCGATGCGGATCGCCGGATCGGGTTCGCCCACCGGGGCCACGAACCGTGCGCCGGCGAACTTGTTGGCGCCCATGGGGTCAGCATCGGTTCGGAGGCTGACCGGTATCGCAACCGGCATGACATCGGCGGAGAGGGAAAGCTTTTCGTGGTAGCGCCGGACACCACCAAGCAGCCCGGCCAAGAAAGCGTCGTTGACTGAACCGCCTGCCGCTCGCCCCGCTGCTTTCAGATCGTCGAATACTACGTCGAAGGTGTCGAGCCGGTAGCCTGCGCCGCTGCCTGTCATCGCGGGGGAGTGAGGTGCTTCCGTTGGTGACAGCACACGCCGCAGCGATGCCGCGAACTTCACTGCTCCGCTGGTGGTTCCGACCGGATCAGCCACAAACCGGCTCGCTGCCAGGACGGTTTCACGCAACGCATCTGCGGGAGCATTGACGATCCGACCCGCGAGACGGTTGATTAACAGGCCCCCCGGGGACTCGGTGCGTCGGGGCGCCGGCGGCGGGGTGTCGTCCACGGGACCGGGCTCACGACTGTAGCCGTGGGCCAGATTGAGAAGCTGAACAAGCCCGACACCGTCGCTGAGGCAGTGATGCGGCTTGAACAGATACGCGGCCCGATCACCATCGACACCGAGCACCAGCAGTGCTTCCCACGGCGGTCGCTCAGGGTCGAGTGGGCGGGCCGCGAATTGTGCTGCTAGATCATGTAATGCCGCGATTGATCCATCGCCCGGTAGCCGCACCCGCTGCAGGTGATACTCGAGCTCGAAACGCGGGTCGGG
>NZ_JBYCLA010000245.1:0-4245 GCF_057473665.1 Mycobacterium sp. TH-M25 | reverse complement strand
TCTGGGGGTGCTTTTGGCATTCGGGGTAGTCGGTGCCTTCGGGACGGGTCGCGTTGAGCTTGCCGCGGGCGTAGTTACTTTCCAGCCGCGCTCCCCTACGCTCGTCGATCCGGGGCACTATTGTTCACCGCCACGCATGAATTGTGGGTCGGGGACCAAGGCGATTACGTGCATGGCGGCCTTAGGCTCGGCCTGCGCGTAGGTACAGGAATAGCGGTTGTGTATTGAGAACACGGCAGGCTTCCGGGCTGAGTCCGGTGGCGGTGTCGAATTGAGGGCGGGGTTCTTCGACGGCGTCGATCGAGAAGCCTGCTCGCAGGAGTTCGGTGAATATCGACGCGAGTGGGCGGCGATAAGGGCGTGCGGTGACGGTGAGGCCGTCTAAATCCCATGTCTCACTTATTAGTTCGGTGCGGTGGTAGTCAGCCTGGTCAGACAGTAGCCAGCCGGTGATCGGGTGATGTAAGGAAAACACCATTGCGCCGCCGGGAATAAGCACGCGGACGAGGTCGTCGAGCACCGGCGCCCAGTCAGCGATGTAGTGAAGCACCAAGGAAGCGATCACGATGTCGACGCTGCCGGGTCGAACGACACCCAGTGGTGGGCTGGCGAGGTCGGCTACGGCGAAGCGTGCTCGATCGCCTAATCGTTTTTGCGCGAGCTCAACCATACGGGGCTCGACGTCGACTCCGAGGACGCTGGCTCCGTGGTCGACGAGCTGGGAAGTCAGTGCTCCGGCCGCGCAACCTAACTCGAGTACGCGCTTACCGCGAAGAGGCCCGGCGAGACGAATTATGGCTGGCCGGTCGTAGTCGCGGTTGACGGGGCTACGGTCTGCGTGCACGGCGTAGGTGTCGGCGTGGGCGTTGAAGATTGAGCTGTGTTCAGGTAATTCCGCCGGCTTGCGATCTCGATGACAGCTTGTGGCGACGGAGAACGACGACACGGCCCACCTCCCTGATTCCCGCCAATTTCGGTGCCTTAACCATGCCGGACGCGGTGGTATCTTCGCGGCCCGCTCTAGGCATCATTTGTTCATCACGGCGGCCACATGGTGGTATCGGCTGAGCGTCATGTGCGGCGCTCACGGGCGATAAACTCGCTGGGTGGGGAATCCGTTGAAGGCCCTGCTCCAACGGGGCCACATCCACCCGTACAGTGCGTTCGCCGCCGAGTACGAGCGGCATGCAAGAAAGCTGGACCTGCCCGTGCGGGCTGACCCGCCGACTAAAGTGCAGTACTACCGGTGGGTGGCCGGTCGTAACAAAACGCTTCCACGGCCGCAGCACTGTGCGGTGTTGGAAAGTATGTTTCCCGGGTGGACAGCCGGTGAGCTGTTCGGATTCGATGAGCACACGGTCAGTCAGGAGTCGGAGTCATCGGACTTCACAGGCATTTTGTCTGACTTTAGGCCAGGTGTGGATCCGGCCTTGTTGTCGGGACTGTGGTGCAGCGGTTACATACTGAACGGACAACAGCACCATGTCGACCTAGCCATGATTACCGCTACCGCGGATGGCGTTCGCTCGACAAATTACCCACCGGAACCGCGGTTCGAGGGTCACGCGACCGGCCACCGTACGGATATGGCCGGCCGCTTGTTCAACCGCCATTTGATGGGGCACTGGCGAAACGCGAACGATGCGTACTACTTCGGCTCCGTCCACCTGATTGTCCTTCCGGGGGAAATGGTGCTGGACGGCTTCTACACCGGCTTCCTCGACGATAGTGAAGTTGTGTCGCAACCGTGGAGATGGATACGGGTCGACCCGGCCTCTCACGGCGGCGTCGACCTGTCGACGGTGACGCTGTTGGAACCGTGTCAGCTCTATACCAGGCTGAGCCGTCACACCCGCTTCGATGGTCCCCTGTCGCTTTCAGATGTGGTCGAAAACTCTTGATACGCGCGGGACTCAGCTAAGGACAAGTGGCCTCGACAAGGAGTCGTGAGGTGTGGGTGACGAAGCTACCGTCAGCCTCGATGTGGTCGTGGAGTTTTCGTAGCTGGTGATGGTATTTCGCAACGGAGAATCCCGGGACGGCCCAGACCACCTTCCGCAAGAAGTAGATGACCGCGCCGACATCGAAGAATTCCAGGCGAATCGGTTCGTGGCGCAGGTCGACGACCTTAAGTCCCGCGTTGGTGACGGCCAGTTCGGTTTCACCGGGTGTCGGGTTCGACGGTAAACCGGTCGCGACCTGGCCTCCGGTGAATCGTTCGATCAGCTCGCGTAATGAGTTCGGACCGACATGCTGACCGAGATACGTTCCTGACGGGACAAGGACCCGCGCAACTTCGTTCCACGACAAGCCGACTGGGTGCCGGCTGGCAACGAAATCAAATGCGTTGTCGCCGAACGGCAAAGGGCCGCCACCTGGATCGGCGACCACCGCCACGCCGAGGGGGTGAAGCCGCTGGGTTGCCAGAGTCAGATTGGGCGGCCATCCTTCGGTGGCCGCCATGGTTGGCGGGAATGGCGCGGCACCAGCTAAGACTTCGCCGCCGCCTGTTTCGAGGTCGACGGCGGCCCGTGCGGCTGAGAGCCGGCCGCGTAGCAGCTTTTGATACCCCCATGACGGGCGCTGCTCGGCGGCCCTGCTGTCAAGCCACGAAAAATCCCACCCGGTTACCGAAACCGAATTGGCCTCGGTGACCAACTCGTCGAAGGATCGCCTCATAGCCTCATGCTGGCATGTCTTGCACGTGGATCGGCGCACGTGCACGATGTCCAAATGGGACGTGTAAGGGCGAAGATTTGCGGTATCGGCACGGCCGCCGATCTGGAGGCGGCCGTGGAAGCCGGAGCTGATGCGGTTGGCTTGATCTGCGGTACGACTCACTTCAGCGAGGACGTACTCACCGTCTCGGCGGCGCGAGATCTTGCGGTGGCCGTGCCAGCTTTCGTCTCGACTGTCCTGGTGACTCATCTACTGATGGCCGACGACATACTTTCTTTAGCCGACGCCGTTGGCGTCGATACGGTCCAGGTACACGGCGAGGTGTCCATCGAGACTGTGCGCGAGGTGTTTACGCGCCGCCGTCGCTCACTGCGTGTCGTCGCAGCGGTCCATGTAACCGGTGGCGACGCAGTCGACCGGGCCCTTGAGATGGCAGGTGTCTCTGATGCTGTGTTGTTGGATTCACGGACAGACTCGCGGCTCGGCGGGACCGGGCAGACTCACGACTGGGACGTCAGCCGCAGCATCGTTGAAGCCCTTGCCGAGGTAGGCCGGCCCGTCATTCTCGCCGGCGGTCTGGACGGCAGCAACGTGTTGTCGGCAGTTCGTATGGTCGGCCCGTACGGAGTGGACGCAAACAGCCGCCTGAAAGGGCCCGATGGCCGCAAGGATCCGGTGGCGTGCGCGGCGTTTATTCGGGCCGCGCTGCTCGCTGACTCTTCGCTGAATGGTTTGGGCGGCAGGGCCGATGCGACGATCCGTGCTTATTGATTGGTCCTGTCGACGACGGGACCGAAGCCGGGTCCTCCGTCGCCGGCGGCCGCGGCCAAGCGCCGGATGTTGGTGATGGGTTCGAAGTAGGTTTTGTCCTGGGCGTCGTTGTGGGCGATGAGGATGCCGACGAGGGCGTTGTCGCGGAGTCGGACGATGGGGCCGCCGGAGTCTCCGTGATCGGACAGCAATTTATCGATGCTGCCGACCTGCGTGGTGATGGTGCTGACGGTGCCGCATTTCACGCCGCTAGTGGTGCCGAATAAACAAACATGGTCGCCGGCGCCGGATTGCCGTTGCTGCCGTAGTTGGGTGGTGGCGGTGATGGCTGCCGAGGTGGCAACGGTGTTGCGTAGCTTGATGATTGAGTAGCCGTATTTGCGTTCGGGGATGTTGTCAGGTTGGACCGCGGTGTAGGTCCCGATGACGTAGCCGTGTTGATCGCGGACGGTGGTTCCGACGCTGCCGCAGTGGCCAGCTGTCACGGCCAGGGGCGCGTGTGCGGCGTTGCTGGCGGCGTAACCGAGTGTGCAGCGGGTGATCCTGCCGGCGACGTGTTGAAAGATCGGCATTCCGGGTGCGGCCACTGGTGTTACCTGCGCGGCGGCCGG
The DNA here is from genome assembly GCF_057473665.1 of Mycobacterium sp. TH-M25. Taxonomy (NCBI): domain Bacteria; kingdom Bacillati; phylum Actinomycetota; class Actinomycetes; order Mycobacteriales; family Mycobacteriaceae; genus Mycobacterium; species Mycobacterium sp. TH-M25. Next base: position 184 of record NZ_JBYCLA010000245.1, on the reverse strand, counting down.
GGGGCTGGCGGCGAGCGCAGCGGTGCCGGCGGCGAGCGCGGTCAGTGTGGTGGCAATGGTCCGGCGGATCATGTCTTGTTGTCTTTCGGTTCTCGGATTTTGCCTTTGTAGAGGAATTTGCCGCCGGCGATGCCGGTGTATTTGGCCCAGATCATGTCATCAAGGCACGCGGTTTTTATGGGGC
>NZ_JBYCLA010000244.1:0-18862 GCF_057473665.1 Mycobacterium sp. TH-M25 | reverse complement strand
CGTTCCCGGGGTCCGATTGCTCATCGCCACGACATTGTTCGACGCCAGCACGTTTCCCCAAGCATCTGCCGCATTTCGGTTGGCGGGCAAGGTGATTCGGGCAGCGCCGCCGGTGCGGCGAGCACTGCAATACCATCGCTACGCCTTCGGACGGGTCAACTGACTCCGCCGACGGCATGCTGCTCGGCGATGACGCGCAGCAGCGAATGTATCGTCTCGATCGATGTCTCCGGCCTCGGCGCGTGACATCTGTTCACGCCTTGCGCGCCACTGCCAGAATGTAGTCGACGTGCGTTTCGTGAATCCAAAAGTTGTCCGGCCTAACTGTCGCTCGCAGCAGCGGATTCACATACTTCATGTCGGGCTGTAACGCTCTCTTCCACAGGAATCTGGCCAACGGCCGGAATACGTCACGCGCGATAGATTGGGTCTCGGCTTCATCGAATCCGATGTCGAGCAGCAGGTCTCGATAGTCCTGGACGTTCGCCGATCTCCGGACAGCTTTGCGCGACGCCCCCCGCCAACCGAGCCGGGCCACCTCCCTGCGATAGCGCGTATTCAGGAATGTCTTTTTGGGGACGATATCGGCCGTCACCAACTGGCCGCCGGGCTTGAGCACCCGCAGCGCTTCGGAGAAGAAATCGACGCGCGACGGAAAGTGAAAAGCCGATTCCAAAGCAACAACTTTGGTGCACGATTCGTCTTCCAGCGGAAGAGCGGTGGCAGACGCGTTGACGTAGTCGATCCGGTCGGCCAACCCGGCTGCTTGCACCCGGCTCGTAGAGATCCCGATCTGTTCGGTGGCCACATTGATGCCCGTGATGTGTTGGACATCGAACTCGTCAACCCACAATATGTCTTGGTCACCGTAGCCGGGCCCACAGTCCACCACGATGTCGGACGCATTGAAGTCGGCGCTTCGCGCGGCAAGCCGGGCCAGGTCCCGACTCGCCTCGTCGAGGGTGGTGGGGTCGTTCTTCCAATACCCGAAGTTGATGAATAACGACTCTTCGCCGAACAGGTTCTGGGTGCCGATGATGTCGTATATCTGACCGGTCTTGCCCTCGGAGCGCGACGCCAGGATGCGCACCACCTGCCCGGCCTCGTTCGTCCAGCGGCGCAGCCGAGCGCTTCTGGTCTCCTCGTCCATTTCCGTCATGCGGCGCGGAACCTCGACCACAAACACTCCCCTTGTTCTACTCGTGAACTATTTAGTGACAATCGGTTTCAGCACTCGCCACCGTAACCACTGATGGTGGGCATCGTCACAGCGGGCGCAGCACGATCGGCATGCCGTCCGTCGGAATCGGAATTCCGCCGTAGTCCCAACGCGGCCGGTACCCGGGCCGAGCGAGTTCGAGCCGGTAGCGGCGTAACAGCCGATGAATGATGGTCTTGACCTCGAGTTGGGCGAATACCAGCCCAATGCACTTGTGGGCGCCGCCCCCGTACGGGTCGAAGGCGTAGTGGTGCTTCTTGTGCTCGGCCCGCGGCTCGGCGAACCGCGCGGGATCAAACGTGTCCGGCTCGGTCCACAGCTCCGGCAGTCGGTGGTTCATCGAAGGCCAGACCAGCATGAGGGTGCCGGCCGGTATGAAATAGCCCAGCACGTCGGTGTCGCGCACGGCCTCGCGCATGGTGAACGGCAGCGGGGTGACCATCCGCAGCGCCTCGTTCATCACCAGGTCCAGCGATTCCAGCTGCTCCAGCGACTCAATGTCCAACTGGCCGTTGCCAAGCCGCGCAGACTCGGCACGGCACCGGTCCTGCCACTCCGGATTGGCGGCGAGGTTGTAGACGATGTTCGTGGCCGCCGTCATCGACGTGTCGTGGGCGGCCATCAACAAGAAAATCATGTGGTTGACGATGTCCTTGTCGGTGAACCGATTGCCGTCCGCGTCATCGGCCTGACACAGCACCGTCAGCATGTCGGTACCCTGCGCGTCGCGGCGTTCCTTGACCCGCTCGGTGAAGTAGTCGTCGAGGATCCTGCGGCCGCGCAGGCCGCGCCACCACTTGAACGGCGGGACCGGATAGCGGATGAACGCGCCGCCGGCCCGTGTGGTGCTGGTGAAGGCGTTGTTGACCCTGGCGACCAGGTCCCGATCGGTGCCGAGCTCGTGACCCATGAACACCATCGACGCCACGTCGAGAGTGAGCTCTTTCATCGCGGGGTGAACCAAAAACCGGGCATCGTCGGTGGGCCAGTCGGCTACGACGGAGGTGGCCACCCGGTCGATGTGCTCGACATAACCGGCCAACCGGGTGCGGGTGAACGCCTCCTGCATGATGCGTTTGTGGTAGAGGTGCTCATCGAAGTCGAGCAGCATCAACCCGCGGTTGAAAAACGGGCCGCAAATCGGATACCAGCCTTTTTGGGAGAAGTCCTTGTTTTTGTTCGAGTAGACAACCTGGGTGGCGTCGGGCCCCAAAATGTTGACCGAACGCAGAATTCTCACGTCGGAGAAAAACACCGGGCCGTACTTGCGATAGAGATCCAGCGCGAAGTCGGGTCCCGCACGAAACATTTCCAGGCTGTGACCCAGAAGTGGCAGGCCCGAATCACCCAGGACAGGCTTGAGGCCGCTGCCGTCGGGCGGTGCGGCCAGCACCTTGGTTTTCCACCGGCGATCACGCACCCGCTGCTCGACGCTACCCAAGCCGGGGATGTTGTCGATGGTCGGCACACACCGACGACGAGCCTGGTCGAGCAGGTAATGCGGAGTGCTGATGGAGGCCATACGGTCCTGACTGCAGGAAAAGGAAGCAGTGTACGAGGTTCATGGTGCACGACGATGCCCGGTAAGTCACCCGCTCTGCAGGAAATACCTGCCTGGCCGACGAAGTTTGCGTCCAACGCTCCGTCGCGATCGCAATTCATTCACGACCTCGCCGTCGGCTACGGACTGCTCCTCGAAACCTTCCCCCGTGCGCACCCCTGCCGTGTTGCCGGTAAGGGCCCGCTACGGCATCAGAAAGCGGCCAGCAGGCTTGGGTCGAAAATCCCAAGGATCTCGACGCCGAAATCAGCACCAGCCACGTTGAAGGTATCGGCGGCCGCGCCCAGACTTGCCAGATCGAGTGAAAGTGCCGACGAATTCGTGAGATCACCGGCTTGGTCAGCCGAGGCGAACCCTTGAGCGGCATCGAGAAATCCAGTGTCGGCTTTGAGCAATCCCGAATCCAAATCGATGAAAGCCGGTTGGTCGGCTGCGGGCAGGTCGGCTTGAAGCGACTCCACACTGGACGTTAACGACTGTAGGTCGTCTCCAGTCAAAAACCCCTCGGCGCCAGATAGACTCTCGCTTTGGCTAACGTCGAGCGATGCGGTAGGGGCTGAATCCAACACGTGGGCTGTTTGGGTCAACTCCGTGCCCGCTTGGGTCAACAGGTCACCGGCGGTCACAGAACCGCTGGCCGGATCGGCGGCGGCAGCGAAGGCTGGATCGGAGGCGGCGCTGGCGGCGCCGGCGGCGGTGGTGTCGGCGCTTCCAAGCCCGAGAAGCTGATCGGCGACACGGGCGAGGTCGTCGGGGAATACCTGGTCGATGGCGGCGCTGGTCAGTTGTAACTCTGGTCCCAACTCCCCGAACTCGGTGGTAGGCGACGGGTCGGCGACGAAGGCTTTGTCGGCCGACAGCACAGCCTCGCTGGCCTGCGCGAGCTGCTGATCGGGGCCGCTGAACAACACGTTAGCCGTCTCCGCGATGACGGTGTCGTGCGATGTCAGCAGCGGATCCTGGATCCCCTCAAACTTGTCTATAACGCCCAAGTTGAAGTCTGGAAACTGTGTTTGAGTGCTCAGGGTTGATTGCCACTCGTCGGGCACGACCGCGGTGCTCAACACGTCTTTGGCATCGGTGAGATCGGTGGTCGCCGAATCCAGAAAGCCGAGGGCGTCCGTATCGTCGGCGCGCGCGGCGCCCGCACCGATCACCGCCGTCGCTACAGCCGCGCCGACGACCAGCAGACCCACGCTGACGTGCCGGCAGGGAGAATCGGCGCGGCGGTCGCCGATCGTCGAGACCTTCATGAAACCTCCAATGCTTCCTACTCGCCACCTACGCACCAAGCCACCCCGCGACACAGGACAGCCATCGTTACGCCTTCGGACGGGTCAACTGACTCCGCTGACGGCATGCTGCTCGGCGATGACGCGCAGCAGCGAATGTATCGTCTCGATCGATTTCTCCGGCTGCGGCGCATGAGTGTGATATTCGATTACCAATTGCCCGGCAAAGATATTGCTCAGGTACATGTCGATGCCCGCGCTGACAGCGAAGAACAGTTCGTCGTGGGTGGCAACGATTTCGACGTCCGGCGGTGTCCGTACCGGCGGCGCCATACCGCCGTCGGTCAGCATCACAAGGTCGGGCAGGCCGGGCAGATTTCCGACATATTGCGGGCTGGAATGCAACAGCGACTGCTGCACCACCCCGTCGGCCAGGTCCGCCCGAAAAGTTTCGGCGATATCGCGGGCAAGGCCCACCACATCGGTGTTGTCGTCGATTTCGGCGAGATAGGCGGCCACCCCCAAGGGGTTGGTGCACGCGGTCGCCGACAGCGGCGGCGAAAGGACATAGCGCAAATCGACCGGATAGACATAGGGCACCGGAATGTTCATCTTGCCCCGAAGACGCCATTCGGCCATTAAGAGAACGGCCGACAACAAGCCGTTGAGGCCAACTCGATTCGCGCGTCCGAACGCAATCAGATCCTGTGTTTCGCGCTCGCTGAGCTGGCAGCGCACCATCGGAACCCGCAACGGCGAGGCCGGTGTGACCCCACCGGCGGCCCGGCGCGACGGTGGCAGGTCGTAGGCGAACATCGCCGGCATGAACCGCTCCAGACCTGAGCGCTGCTGCTTGGCGATACCTCGCTGCGCCAGCACCGCTTCCAATGATTCCGGTGCGGCGTGCACGGTGAGCGGTCCGATTGTGCCGTTGCAGACCAGGTCGGTGTAGTAGGAGAACATCTCCTCGACGAGCTTGAACTCGTGGTGACCGTCGGCGAGGGCGTGATGGACGTACAGCGTCGGCTGCGCGCCTTCGCCGCCGACGACCAACCGCAGATGGATCAGCGACTCGCTCTGGTTCAAGTGCACAGCCGGGCAGTCGCGCGCCGGATCGTCGGTCTCGATGACCTCGATCCCGGGGTGCACCAGATCGTCGACGGCGATCTGGTGCCGCCCGTCGTCGCCGCGTTCGAGGTGGCCGCCCAAAACCGGGTGCGACTCCAGCAGCGCATCGAAGGCAGCCGAGAACGCGTCGGCGTCGACCGGGCCCTTCAGATGCGCACCGACCCCCACGAAACATTGTGTCTCGGCGAAGATTTCCTCGCTACGCGACAGCTTGCGGATCACCGACGATGAAAACATTTACCAACTCCATGACAATTCGCGGACACGGGGGCGTCATCCCCGCATGCTGGCCTTTCGATACCCGATCGCCATCGGGACCGCGACGACAGCGGCGACGCCCACCGACCAGAGCAGCACTGCGGTGACCGGCGCCAGCACCGGACCGCCCAGCGACAGCCCGCGCATCGCCTCGATCGAATAACTCATCGGCTGATGCGCCACGATGGGCTGGATCCAACGTGGGTACTGGTCAAGCGGCACGAAGCCGGTGGAAAAGAACATCAACAATCCCCAGACGACCTCGCTGGCTTCCACCACGATGGTGTTCGCCGCATACAGCGCCAAGGTGACGACGACCATGGTGAACGCCACCCCGAAAATAACGGGGACAAACAGCCAGGCCGCTGTCGCCAGGATCCCCTGCCGGAACCGCAGGCCCAGCGCAACACCAGCGCACATGACGACCGCAGTGGTCGCTATGATGCGGACCGCATCGGCCATCAGGCGGGCCAGCAGACTCGAGGCACGGTGTACGGGAAGCACCCATAACCGGGGAAGCAAGCCGTTACTGCGTTCCCGCATCAGACCGATCCCGCCGACCATCGATCCGGACATCGCCCCGACCATCGCGATCAACGGGACACTGCCGTACAGCGCGTCGTGACCGGTAAGCCGCGAGATCGCGTCTCCCAACACGATATTCAAGGTGACCAACAACACCACCGGCATGGCCAGCGATTCCAGGACGGTCGCGCGATCGCGGCGCCACCGAACCAGTAAGCGCCCGGCCTGCACCCAGGTGTGCGACAACAGCCGCCGCGGTGAATTCTCCCGGGGATTACGTCCCACGTCCGGGCGTGGGTCGCCGAATCCGCTGGGCACCGGTGTTGTGGTGTGCTGCGAGACCGTCGACATCATCGCCGCTCCAGAGCCACGCGGGCGTGCAGCGGAACCACGATCAGCACCAGGACCGCCGCCCACGCCAGTGCCGGGCCGATCACCGCCCAGCGCACTGCACCGACTGCCGGCGTGCTATCGCCGGCCAGCACCCGCAGCGCGTAGATGAACTGGGATATCGGTTGATCGCGAACGAAGGGTTGGACCCAGGCCGGAAAACGTTCGGCGGGTTGCAGGCCGACGGACAACAGGCCGAAGATCAGTTGGGGCAACAGCATCAGCGGGATGGTGGCCTCAGGATTGCGGTTCGCCGCCCCGATCAGGTCACCCAGCAGTGACAGGGCGACGCCGATCAACAGCACCAACAGGCAGAAACCCACGGTGTGTGCGGCGCCGCCGTAGAAGCGGAAACCGATGACGTGGCCGCATATCAACGCGAACCCGAACGCCGTGCAGCAGCGGTAGATGCTGGCCGACATGCGGGCGGCCAGCGGGGTCAGCGGGGCGATCGGCATGGCCCGGAATCGGCGGTTGATGCCCAGCACCGAGTCGGTTGCCGACCGAAAAGCCGCCGACACGGCGGCGAACGAAATGGATTCCAGCGCGATCAGCGGCATCAGGTATTGCGCATAGCTGCTCATGCCCTGACTGAAGGCGCCCATCAGGTGCTTGAGTGGAATATAGAAACCCACCGTGAACATCACCGACTGCGCGACCTGGGTGAGCACCTCCCCGTTGCGCAGCGTCGGCGTGATCATGCGAAGCGTCAACACCCACCACTGTTGCAGCGTGGACGTCGGCGGCCGGAGCACTGCTGCAGACCGCTGCTGCTCGATGGGGATCACCACGACGCACCGGGTGTCATCAGGACCCACCACTGACGTCAGCGGTGGACAGGTCGCGGATGCCCTTGTTCGTCAGCGCGAGGAACACCTCGTCGAGCGAAGGCCGCCGCAGGGCGATGTCGAGCAGTTCGATGTTCGCCGCATCCAACTGCGACAGCGCCCGGGCGAGGGTTTTCGGGCCGTCTGGGGCGGGCAGGGCGATGCGGTCGGATGCCGTCGTCAACGCCGCGCGATTGCGCTCCGGCAACAGCGAACCGAGCGCCGCCGCCATGGCGGGCAGATCCGCGGCGTGTCGCGGCACGATTTCACAGTACGTCGCGCCGGTCCGCTCTTTGAGTTCGTCGGCCGTGCCCTCGGCGATGATCGTCCCGTGATCGATCACGATGATGCGATCACTGAGCGCGTCAGCCTCCTCGAGGTACTGCGTCGTCAACAACACCGCGATGCCGGCCTCTTTGAAGTCCGACACCAGTTCCCAAATGCTCTGCCGGCTACGCGGATCCAGCCCGGTCGTGGGCTCGTCCAGGAATACCACCTCCGGGCGCACCACCAATCCGCAGGCGATGTCGATGCGTCGGCGCATGCCGCCGGAATAGGTACTGACGCTGCGGTCCGCGGCGTCGACCAGATCGAACTGATCGAGAAGTTCGGTGGCCCGTGCTCGCGCGCGGGACTTCTTCAGCCCTTGCAGACGACCGAACATCACCAGATTTTCCCGGCCGGTCAGCATGTCGTCGAGGGCGACGTGCTGACCGGTGAGCATCAGCGACCGCCGCACCCCCGCCGGGTCGGAGGCCACGTCGTGGCCCGCGACCTCTGCGTAGCCGGAATCCGGACGCGACAGTGTCGAAAGGATATCGACCATCGTGGTCTTGCCGGCGCCGTTGGGCCCGAGCAACCCGAGCACCTCGCCGCGGCCGACCTTGAAGCTGATGTCGGCCAACGCCACAACGGAACCGAACGTTTTTCTGACCCCGTTGACAATGACCGCATCGTTGGTGCTTGTCATCTAGCTTCTCCTATGCGGTGTCGTTGGATGACAAGTCCACCAGGGTCATTTCGTCGCTGCCCGCGTCGGTTTCGTCCTCGAGGATCGCTTCCCGAGTCAGATCCATCACCGCGTGGCTGAATGCGTCGGCGAACCCTTGGACCGTCGCGGACTCGATCTTGCGCCTGTCATACCACCAATCCAGGTGTATCAAACCGCCGCTGCGGTACACCCGAAGCTCGCATGGGTGACCAAGTCCGGGAATGGCCTCGCGCACCGGCATGGCCGTGTCGGTGTCGAGTTGCACCGCAGCGTCGTCCGACGACACCGCCGGCAGGTCGGGAACGGCGCCGACATAGGAGAAGAAGATGTCGGCGGGCGCGGCGGCGCCGAGCAGCCGCGCGGTGGGCGCGTAGAGGTAGCGCAGCAACCCGTACCCGATTCCGTAGTGCGGAACCGCACTCAGCGTGTCGTGCACCTGCGCCAACAGAGCTCGGGCGCCGACGTCGCCGCCCGTCGCGCAGTTCAATGCGACGGGATACAGGGTGTTGAACCAGCCGACGGTGCGTCGCAAGTCAACCTCGGGTTTGAGCACCGAACGGCCGGGCCCGGTGAGGTCGACGCAGATGGCCGCGTCGCCGGTCGTCACCGCGACCGCGCGGCTCAGTGCGGCCAGCAGCAGCTCCTCGATCGGCAACCGGAGCCGGCGCCGAGCGTCGTCGATCTCGGTAGTGTCCGAGGCCGGCAGCGTCGACGACAATTTCGCGAGATCGTCCACACTTGGCGGTGTGACGACGTCGGTGACATCGGCGTCGGCACGCGCGCTGATCGCCTGCGCGGTCTGCAGCCAGAAGTCCCGGCTTTCGATGACCGCGGGATGGCTGGCCAGTACGGCGCAGCGCTGGGACCACTCGGCCCACGGCGTGGTAACCGGTTGCAGCGCAATCTGTTCGCCGGCCAACTGTTGCCCGAACGCGGTGAAGATGTCGGTGAACAGGATATCGCGTGAGGCGTTGTCGGCGACCATGCCGTGCAGGCTGATCGCCAGGTAGCACGGGCCGCCCGGCTGGCCGTGGATATAGCTGGCCGTCAGCGGCGGGCTGGTCAGATCCTGTTCGCTGATCTGCTCTTTGAGCATGCCGAGCACCGCGTCACGCTCCTGCGGACTGGCCGCGGGTATCCCCACCGGCAGCGACCGGGTGGCCAGCTCGGCGAACTCCTGCGGGTCGGCCACGCTCTGCTCCCAGGTGCCGGCGCGCTCGTGCAGGCGCAGGCGCAGCGCATCGTGATGGTTGGTGACGGCGGTGAGCACCGCACGGACGTCCTCGATGCTCACCTCGGGGCGCAGTTGCAGGATCAGCGGCACCCGCCACTGACCGCGCTGGGCAACACCGCGCTCGACGAAGTAGGCGATGTTGGGCGGCACCGGGGGGTGCACGACGTCACCTGGAGACTGGCGGACCAGCCCGCCGACCGCGTACCGGGCGGTCAGAGCCTTGGCCAGCGAGGCCACGGTCTGGTTTTCGTACAGATCCTGCGGTGTGAGGTCCAGTCCTTCGTTGGCGGCGGTCATCGCGACGCTGATCGCGACCAGCGAGTCGCCACCCAGTTCGAAGAAGTTGGCGGTCCGAGTGACCGAGGCGACACCGAGACACTGCGCCCAAATACGTTGCAACGTCGCTTCCATCGGCGAGGTGCCGTTGGTGCCCGCACCGGTAGCCGCAGCGGTCGCCGCCGAACTCGCCTGCCCGTCGGCTGCCACGGTGTCAGCCACCCAGCCGCCGCGCCGGTGCTCGACCCAATGCCGTTGCCGCTGGAAGGGATAGCCCGGAAGGGAGACCAACTGCCCGCGCTGGGTAGACCGCAGCGGGGTCCAGTCGACGTCCACTCCTGCCGACCACAGTTGACCGAGAGCCAGCAGGAAACTATCCCGGTCGTCGCGGTTCTGCGCGTGGTGGCGCATCAACCGAACCGCCCGGTGACCGCTCGACCACTTGGGGTGCCGCGTCGCCGACGCGGTCAACGTGCCGCCGGGGCCGACCTCGACCAGGACGCGATGCGGATCGGCCAGCAACACGTCGACTTCGTCGGCGAAGCGCACCGTGGAGCGCACCTGGCGCGCCCAGGTGGCCGGGTTGGTCGCGTCGCCGGGGGCCAGCCAGGTTCCGGTGACGTTGGACAGCAACGGGATACTGGGCTCGCGCAGCGTCTGGCGGGCCAGGAACCCGGTGAACTCCGGGATCATCGAGTCCATCAATCGCGAGTGGAATGCATGCGAGGTGCGGACCCGCCGGGCGACGATGCCGTGCTCTTTCAAGCGGTCGCTGAACGCGCGAATGTCTTCCTCGGAGCCGGCGACCACGCAACCGCCCGGTTCGTTGACGGCGGCGATGTCGACATCGGCCGTGAGGTGTTCGGCGAGCGCATCCGGGCCCAACGCCACCGCGACCATCACCCCGCGCGGCGCGGTATGCATCAGGCGTGCCCGCATCGACACCACCTTGATGGCCGTCTCGATGTCGAAGACGCCGGCGACGGTGCCGGCGACATATTCACCGATGCTGTGTCCGGCCATCGCGGCCGGGCGGACGCCGTAGCTCTCGATCAGCTTCGCCAGCGCGTATTCCACGGTGAACAACGCCGGTTGGGTCCGGTCGGTGCGCTCCAGATTGCGCGCGGTGCCCTCGAAGATCTCGGCGCGCAGGTCGACGCCCAACTCGTCGCCGAACCCCGCGGCGCACTCGTCGAAGTGCCGGGCGAACACCGGCTCGGAGTCGTGCAGGCCGCGCGCCATGCCGATGTGCTGAGCGCCCTGACCCGGAAACAGGAAGACGACCCGTTCGGCGTCGTCGGCGACATTGGGCACCGACTCGCCGATGAACACGTTTTCGTGCTCGTCGGCGGCCAGCACGCTCGCCGCGTCCTGACGGTCGTGGACGACCGCCGCCATCCGCAGCGTGTCTTTCCTGCGCCGCCCGAGGGTGTAGGCGACGTCGGGCAGGCCGACGTCCTGGGTACCCGACAGCTCGGCGGCAAGGTCGGCACGTGACTGCGCCAGCGCCTCGGCGCTGCGGGCCGACAATAGCAGCACCTGCGGGCCCGGATGCGGCGTGGCGGCCGGCGCCGGCGGCGCTTCTTCGAGCACCACGTGCGCATTGGTCCCACCGACACCGAACGAGCTCACCCCGGCCCGTCGAGGGCCGTCGGACTCCCACGGGCCGTACTCGCTGCGCACCACGAAGGGCCCGGAATCCAGATGCAGTTCCGGATTGGGGCTGGTGTAGTGCAGCGTCGCCGGCAGGGCTTTGTGCTGCAGGCACAGGATCGCCTTGATCAGGCTGGCGATCCCCGCCGCCGTCTCCAGGTGACCGATGTTGGACTTGACCGAGCCGATGAAACAGGGGCCCTGCCGGGTCTCTTCGGACACCGCGAATGCTTTGCGCAGGCCCTCGATTTCGATGGGGTCACCCAGCGGCGTACCGGTGCCGTGCGTTTCGATGTAGCTCACCGTCGAGGCGTCGACTTCGGCGATCGCCTGCGCCTCGGCGATGACGTCGGCCTGTCCGGCGGCGTTGGGGGCGGCGAAGGTCATCTTCGTCGACCCGTCGTTGTTCAGCGCCGATCCCCGGATCACGGCGTGGATACGGTCGCCGTCATCGATGGCGTCCTGCAACGCCTTGAGCACCACCACGCCGACGCCACTGCCGAAGATCGTGCCGTCCGAACGTGCGTCGAAGGGCCGGCAGTGGCCGGTGGGCGACACCATCGAGCCCGGGTCGTACCAGTACCCGACGTGGTGCGGGATGCGCAGCGACGCGCCGCCGGCCAACGCCATGTCGCATTCACCGTTCAGAATGCTCTGGCAGGCCAGGTGCACCGCGACCAACGCCGACGAGCAGGCGGTCTGGACCGACAGCGCGGGGCCGCGCAGGTTGAACTGGTGGGCGACCTTGGTGGCCAGGTAATCCTTGTCGTTCTGCAACGACAGATTGACCATCTCGAACGTCACACCCTGGCCGATGACCACGTTCGGGTCGTGGTTGGACATGATGTTGTGCAACAGGTAGCCGCTGGTCGTGCTGGTCGCGTACACCCCGACCGTGCTCTGAAGGTGCGCCGGGTCGTAGCCGGCGTCTTCGAGTGCGTGCCAGGCCGACTGCAGGAACAGCCGATGCTGCGGATCGGTCATCCGGGCGGCTTGCGGGGTGTAGCCGAAGAAGTCGGCGTCGAAGTCGGCGATCCCGTCCAGCAGCGCCGCGCGCCGCACGTAGGCGGGATTGCCCAGCGCCTTGTCGCTGATGCCGGCCGCCTGCAGGTCTGCCTCGGACAGGTCGACGATCGATTCCACACCGTCGCGCAGATTGTTCCAGAACGCCGACACGGAGTTGGCGCCCGGAAGCCGGGCCGCCATCCCGACCACCGCAATGGAGTGGGCCGGCAGTTCGCTGCTGGTGCTCACGCTCGGTCTCCTACCTTTCGCCGCGCCGCGGCTCGTTGCCGCGCGGCGGCGCGTTGCTTGGCTCGATCACCCACGCCGCCGGCGCTGTCGGGCTTCTCCTGCCCGTCGATGCCCAGTTGACGCATGAGGTCGGTCGTCAGATCCGACAATGAGGCGCCCTGCAGTAACAGAGCCACCGGCGGTTCGACACCGAAGTCACCGCGAACGGTGTTGCGGATTCGCACGGCCATCAACGAATCCATCCCCAATTCGATCAACGGCTTATCGGTGTCGATGGTGCTGTGTTTCGGATAGCCCATCACGGCCAAAATACGTCCACCCAGCCGTGCGCACACCAGCCGGCCGGCTTCGGTCGGGTCCAGCGCGCGCAGCGCCTCCGGGCCGGCCCAGTCGTCGTCGTCGCTGTCGATGTCCAATTCCTCGGCCAGCGCGGCGAAGTAGCCGAGCTGCTGAATTTCCGGGAAAGCGGCCGCCGCGCGATCCAACCGCAGCCGCGCGACACCCACCCGTGCGACGTCGCCGGCCAGGATGGATTCCAGCGCCTCGATGCCTTCGGCCGGGGCGATCGGGTCCAGTGCGCTGAACGTCAACGAGCGCGCGACACCGATGTCGGCCCACTGGCCCCAGTTGATCGTGGTGGCCGGCAGACCCGCTGCCCGACGCCAGTCGACCAAGCCGTCGAGCCAGGCACTGGCAGCGGCGTAGGCGCCTTGCCCCGGCGATCCCATCAACGACGACGTCGAGGAGAAACCGACCCACCAGTCGAGTTCGCGGTCGGCGGTGGCGGTGGCCGCGTGCAGCCGCAGGGCACCTTCTGCCTTCGGGGCCCAGACCCGTTCCAGGCTCTCCCGGTCGAGCGCGGCAACGATCTGATCGTCGAGCACCACGGCGCTGTGCACGACTCCGCGTAGCGCCAGCCCGGTCTCCTCCGCGACGCTCACCAGCCGCTCGGCGACGCCGGGTGCGCAGATGTCGCCGGACGCCACCACGATCTGGGCGCGCTGCTGCAGCTCCTCGAGCACCGCGCGGGCCTCCTCGGACGGCTCGGAGCGGCCGTTGAGGATGACCCGTGCGGCGCCGTTGTCGACGAGCCAACGGGTCACCGCCAGACCGATGCCGCCGAGGCCGCCGGTGAGAATGTAGGCGCCGTCGCGTCGCACCACCGGGTCGAGCTTGGCTGCGCCGATCTCCGCCCGGCACAGCCGTTCGACATAGCGCTGCTCGCCGCGCCAGGCAACCAGGTCATCGCTGCCGGCCAGGCCCAACTCGACGATCAGCGGGGTCACGCTGTCGCCGGGCAAGTCCACCAACGAGGTGTGCAGATCGGGGTGCTCGTAAGCCAGCACCCGGATCAGTCCCCGCAGCGCACCGATCGACGGGTCGCCGGGCTCACCGGGAATGACCGCCAGGCCGTTACGCGACACCAGCCACAGCCGCGGCGCTTTTCCGTGCCAACCGCTCATGAGCGCACGCACCGTCGCCGCGACGCCCCAGGTCAGCTCCCGGCCTTTGCGTGCGTCGTCGAGGTCGGTGCCGTCGAACGAGTGCTGCCCGGCGACGATGATCACGCCCACCGGCGGCAGCTGCGGGTCGGCCGCGGTCGTCGCGAACGCCTCGCGCACCGCGGATTCCTGCGCGAGATCGGCGCGCAGCACCCGTCGGGTCGGGGAGCTGAATTGGCGCAGGAATTCCTCGGCGATCGGCTCGGCCTCGGCGCCGTCGGTCAGCACCAACCAGCTGCCGTCGGGCGCCGACGACGCCGCTGCAGCCGGGGTCGGGACCCAGGTGGTGCCGAAGATCTTCTGCGTCAACGGCATCGGTACGGTACGACGCTGCACGCGCTGCAGATAGATCCCGGCGATCTCGGCGGTCGGGGTGCCGGCGTCGTCCATCAGCACGACGCGGCCCACGATGCCGGCACCGTCGGTTCCCGGATCGACCAACTCGGCGCGGCACCGGGCCCGCCGCCCGACGTCGCCGAAAACCCGGATCGTCTCGAACGACACCGGCAAGAAGGTGGCCTCGCCGGAATCGGCCAGCGACTCGGTGGACAACGCGGCAGCCAGTCCCTGTAGCGCCGCATCGAGCAGCACCGGATGCAGGCGGTAACTCCGATGCGCGGTGGCCTCGTCGGGCAGGACGATGTCGGTTTCCGACGAACCGCCCGGCGTGCGCACGATCCGGGTGAGTGCGGCGAACGCCTGACCATGATGCAATCCGGTGTTGCGCAACGCGGAGTAGAAGTCCGCCGGTGACACGGGGGTGCCGGTCTCGGCCCGGGCGGGCTGCCCGGTCGGCGTCGTGGCCGCTACCAGCTCGACCCGCGCCACCGCATGCCGAGACCAGTTGCCGGTGGCCGAGCGCGAATGAATCTCGACGCGAATGTCATCGGCGGCAGCGTTGGCGCTCTGGGTCAAATGGGTCGTCAGCTGGGTGTTTTCAGCCAGCGGGAGCATCTGTTCGACTTCGAGCCGACGCACGGCAATGGATTGCGCGGGCACGCCGAACGCCTCGCAGGCCGCCGCGAGCGCTATCTCGGCGAAACCGGTTGCCGGCATGACCGGCTGGCCGTGCACCTTGTGGTCGGCCAGCCAGGGGTTGAGTTCGGTGCCCACGTCGGCCTGCCAGACGTGGTCGCGGCCCGACGGCAGTTCGACGTGCGTCCCCAGCAATGGATGGGCGGTGGCGGCGTGCCGATTGGCCGATGAGGCGGCGGCCCAGTACCGGGTGTGCAGCCACGGCGTCGGCGGGAGATCCACCCGGCGTTGTGCGCCGTCGCCGTGCTCGGCCGCGAGGGGCGGCCGGGCCGTGGCCAGCTGAGTGTGGAACGTCAGCGTTTCCGGGTTGTCCCGGGTCAACGTCGCCGCCACCACGGCGTCATGGCGGGACTGGGCCGACTCCAGGCTGCCGGCGATGGCGTGGCTGAGCAGCGGGTGCGGGCTGACCTCGACGAAGGTGGCGTGCTGCTCGGCGGCCTTCGCGACGGCCTGACTGAACCGCACCGGGTTGCGCAGATTGGCCACCCAGTAGTCGGCGTCGAACGCGGCATCGCCGTGCCCACCGACGGTGCTGATCAACGGGATTGTCGGCGTCTTGGGCGCCAGATCCGTCAGCGCATCGCGCAGCTCGGCCAGGATGGGGTCGACCGTGGGGTGATGCGACGCCACGTCCACGTCGATGCGCCGCGCCAACCGGCCTTGCCCGTCGACGATTGCGACCACTGCGTCGACCTGGTCGGGCGGCCCGGCGATCACCGTCTGGACCGGGGCGGCATACACCGCCACGGTGAGGTCGGGGTACTGGGCGATCAGTTTCTCCACGGCGGCAGCCTCGAGCTCCAGCAACGCCATCGCGCCCTGTCCGGATATCCTCGCCATCAGCCGCGACCGGGTCGCGATGACCTTCAGCCCGTCGGCCGGGCTCAGCGCCCCGGCCACCACCGCCGCGGTCACCTCCCCCATCGAATGCCCGATCACGGCGTCCGGATGCACCCCGTAGGAGCGCCACAACGCCGTCAATGCCAATTGCATACCGACCAGCACCGGCTGGATACGCTCGATTCCCACCACAGGTTCACCGGCGAGCAGCACGTCGCGCAGCGAAAACCCCACCTGGGCGACAAAATCCGGCTCGAGTTCGGCCACCGCCGCCGCGAACGCCGGCTCGTCGACCAGCAGCTGCCGGCCCATACCCGCCCACTGCGAACCCTGACCCGAGTAGCAAAACACCGTGCCCTCACCGCGGGGCGTGTCACGCGGGGCGACAACGCCGGGTGCCGGCTGCCCGGCGGCCAGCGCACGCAACCCGGCCACCGCCTCGACGCGATCGCGGGCGGACACCGTGGCGAATCGGTGCTGGCGGCTGCGGTGGTGATTCAGGGTGTGGGCGATGTCGCGCATCGGCACAGCCGCGCCGTCGTTGTCGATCCAGTCGGCCAACACCGCCGCCCACGCCGCTATCCGCTGGTCGGTCTTGCCGGCGATCACCAACGTCGTCACCGGCGCATCGGCGTCGGACGCCGGCTCCGGATCCGGCCCCTGCTCGATCACCACGTGCGCGTTCGTCCCGCCCAGGCCGAACCCGGACACCGCAGCCCGGCGCGGGCCGTCGCCGGCCGGCCAGCCGCTGAGCTCGGTCGGAACGAACAACCGTGTCGGTTTCGGGTCGATCGCTGGATTCCATTGGGCGAAGTCGACATTCGGCGGAATCTGGCTCCGCTGCACCGACAGCGCGGCCTTGATGAAACCGGCGACACCGGCGGCTGCCTCGAGATGGCCGAAGTTGGATTTCACCGCACCCAGCGCGCACGGACCGTCCCCGCGACCGTAGACATCGGCCAGCGCCTCGAATTCGATCGGATCGCCCAGCGCGGTTCCGGTGCCGTGCGACTCGATGAAGTTCACCGAACCCGCGGTCACGTCAGCGCTGCGCAGCGCCCGGGTGATGACGTCTTGTTGGGCAATGGTGTTGGGGGCGGTCAGACCATTGGAGCGGCCATCCTGGTTGATCGCCGAACCTCGCACCACCGCCAGCACCCGGTCGCCGTCGCGGACCGCATCGGTGAGCCGTTTGAGCACCACGACACCGCCGCCCTCGCCGCGGACGAATCCGTCGGCGCGCGAGTCGAACGAGTAGCAGCGGCCGTTCGGAGACAGCATGCCCCACTTGGCCATCGCGATCTGGGTTTCCGGGCGCAGGATCACGCTGACCCCGCCGGCCAGCGCCAGGTCACTTTCCCGCAGCCGCAGGCTCTGGCAGGCCAGGTGGATCGTCACCAGCGACGACGAACACGCGGAGTCGATCGCCACCGCCGGACCGCGCAGCCCCAACAGATACGCGATCCGCCCGACCGTGACCGCGTGCGAGTTGCCGGTCGCGGAGTAGGCATCGATGGTGTCGGGGTTGGCCGCCGAAATCGTCTGGTACTCGCCGTAATACACACCCATCATGACGGCGCCGCGAATCCCGGGCAGCGTGTCCGGTGCGATCCCGGCGTGCTCGAGAGCCTCGAAGGCCACTTCCAGCATCAGTCGCTGCTGGGGGTCCATGGCGTCGGCCTCGCGCGGGGAGAGGCCGAAGTAGTCGGCGTCGAAGCCGGCTATGTCGGGCAGGAAACCGCCCCACTTGCTCGACATCCGGCCTGGGGCGAACTGATCCGGGTCGTAATACTCCTCGGCGTCCCAGCGATCCGGCGGGATTTCGCTGATACCGTCGCCGGCTCGCGCCAAGAAGTTCCAGTAGCCGTCGGGCCCGGACACGCCGCCGGGGAAACGGCAGCCGATCCCCACCAGCGCGATCGGTTCGGCCGACGCTATCCGGGATGCCTTGTCGAACTGCTCGGTCAGCGCAGTTCGTTTGTCGGCGGTCATCGCCGAGACCCTGTCGAAGATCGTCGTCATTTAAGAAGTACCACTCCCACTGCCCGCCGAAGCGGACTCCACCTGCTCGAACAACTCGTCCAACACTCCGCCAGCCGCGTCGCGTGCGCCGTTGGCGGCGGTGTCGTCCGCCTGCTTGGGCGCCAGCCGTTTGGCCAGATACCCCGCCAGCGACGAGATGGTCGGATTGTTGAACAACATGTTCGCCGACACATCCATATCCACTAGCCGTTGCGTCTCCCGCAGCACGTTCATCGCCATCATCGAGTCGAGTCCCAACTCCGGGAATGGCTGATCCACGCTGATCGCCGACGCTGACATCCGCAATTCGCGGGCCAAGATCGTTCTTAGCCTGGTCGCCAGCTCGCCGAGCCGCTCCTGCGCCGACAAGCGCGACCAGTCCGGAGCCGACAGTACCGAACGATCCTGACCGTCTCCTGACGACCGGTGCTCCGCGCTCCCCACCTGCACCGCGCCGCCGAATTCTGTGGCGATCCTCTCGAAATAGGCGAGGTCGCGAAATTCCGGGGTGGCCGCCAGCACCCGGTCGAGACGCAACCGTCCGACACCGACCCGGTTGAGCGGGCCGCCGACCAGGGTCTGCAACGCCTCGATGCCTTCGTCCGGGGTGATCGGGTCGAGGACGCTGTAGGTCAGCTTGCTGCTCATGCCGACCGCCGACCACTGTCCCCAGTTGATCGCGGTGGCGGGTAGCCCGGATGCGCGCCGCCACGTCATCAGCGCGTCGAGCCACGCGTTAGCGGTGGTGTAGGCCAGTTGGCCGGGCAGGCCGAGCATGGTGGCCATCGACGAGAAGCCGACCCACCAGTCCATCTGCGTGCCGGCCGTCGCCGCGTTGAGCCGCAACGCGCCGGCGACCTTGGGCGTCCAGACCTTTGCCAAACCTTCCCGGTCCAGGGCGCTGACCAGGCCGTC